>JAGGTM010000095.1 GCA_021163745.1 bacterium | reverse complement strand
TTGATTTGTTAATTGGGTTTATCTTTTTATCTTTTAATAGAGTAATTTTTCTTATGGCTTTTACTGCTACAATTATAGAAACTATCAGTATGAAATTAGACGATAATTTAACTGTTCCTGTTATTACAGGATTAGTAGGCCAATTTTTCATTTAGTCCTCCTAAGTTTTTAAAGAAAAACTTAGGAGAAAGATTATATTGTTTTTATATGTGGATGATAAAATGTATTTATTTTATGTTACCTTGTTATTTTGCAAATATGGCTCCTCCTATAGCAAAAAGATTGGGTATTTTAAAATTTTTAGATAAGCCAGTGGATTTTAATTTTAAGATAAAAAATCAACCCATATTAGGAAAGCACAAAACATTAAGAGGATTTATTGTTGGAATAATTGTAGCAATATGTGTTTGTATATTTCAAAAATATCTGTTTAGATTTGATTTCTTTTTTAAGATATCTTTATTAAATTATGATAAAGTTAATGCCTTTCTTTTTGGTTTGTTAATGGGATTTGGTTCTCTTTTTGGAGATTCTGTTGGTAGTTTTATAAAAAGGAGATTTAAAAAACCTGAAGGAAGATCTTTTATTTTTTTGGACCAGCTTTGTTTTGTAATGGGAGCGCTTTTATTTTCTTCATTTATTTATTTGCCGAATACAGAGCATATAATTTTTATTTTAGTGGTTACATTCTTTTTGCATATATTGGTTAATCATATTGGTTATTGGTTAAAAATTCAGGAAAATAAATGGTAGTTTTCCACAGTTTGACTAAGTAATCATATTGGAGTAAAATGACAAAATAAGTTAAATTTTTATCCCGCGTCATATAGAGTCGCGACTATACAGTCAAGACTGTTAAGTCGTGGCATAGATTTACAACATCGGGCCTTGGAGGAGGTCTGATTCTCTTATTAAATATATTTGATATAGTTATGACAATAAATAAAATTACCAAAATTAAAAAGAGAGATGGCCGAATTGTAGATTTTGATCAGAAAAAAATTACTAATGCCATCTATAAAGCCATTACTGCTACTGACCAAGGAGATGGCAAAAAAGCAAAAAAACTTTCTGATGCAGTAGTTAGAATTTTAAATCGTAGATTTAAAAAAGATGAAATTCCTACTGTTGAACAAATTCAAGATATTGTTGAGGAGGTTTTGATTTTAGAAGGATTAGTAGAGACCGCGAAAGCATATATTTTGTATCGCGAACAGAGAAGAAGAATAAGGGAGGCAACTGCCGTTGCAGAAGAAGCGGTTGACAGGATTGATAAATACTTAGAGAAATTAGACTGGGAAGTTCAAGAGAATGCCAATATGACTTTTTCTTTGCAGGGGTTGAACCATTACGGAGTAACTTATATTGTTAAAAAATATTGGCTGAATAAAATTTATCCTAAAGAAATAAGAGACGCAAATGAGGGTGGAGATTTTCATCTGCACAATTTAGATACCTTAGGCTGCTATACTTTCTTTGGCAAAGAAGTAGTAATAACCAAATTAAACAATCAAATTAAATTGATTTCTTTAGAAGATTTATATAATAAAATTTCTCAAAAAGAGGTTCTTTTAAATAAAAAAGACGGGGCTTATGCAAAATATCCTGAAAATGTTTATGTTTTAGATAAGAATGGATGGACAAAAGTTCTTAGAATGGTGAGAAAGAAAAAAGATAAAGAAATGAGGTTTGTCAAATCAGAACAAGGAAGAAGTGTAATTGTGACCAGTAATCATCCATTTATTATCCAAAGAGAAGGAAAAGAAATGGAAGTAGAAGCAAGTCAGGTGAGAGAGAAAAAAGATTTAGCCTTTTCAACTTATCTGCCTAGTTTATTGCAATCGGAGGATTTATTCTCAAAAAGATATATTTACTTAGCTGAAGAGTTAGTTAATAAAGATTATTCAGATTTCTTTTTGGAAGGGTTTCAATTAAAAGATTTTATAGAAAACTGGGGAGGCTCTCTTAGAGTTCCAGGAACATTAAGCACTTCTAATAGTGTTAATAGTTTAGATAATCATTTAGAGTTAAGTGAAGATTTGGGATATCTGGTAGGAATTTTTATTGCTGAAGGAAATTATGATAGTTGGAGATTGGTAATTTCATCTGATAGCGAAGATATAATTGAGAAAGTTCAAAGAATTTGCAATAAGTTAGGAGTAAGAAGCTATGTAAAAATAAACAAAGAAAGAGTTAAGCAAATTTCTATTAGCAGCAGCACATTAAAGTTGGTGTTTGAAAAAGTTTTTGAGATAAGGTCTTTAAGCAGAAACAAGAATTTACCTTTAGACATTCTTAATTATAATTTAGATTTTGTAAGAGGAGTAATTGCAGGGATTATTGATGGAGATGGAAGCGTTGATCCAAAAAATAAAGCAAATAGCAATTCTCAGATTTTAATTAGGGTTTCTTCCAGAACTTTGCTTGAGCAATTAGCAATTTTGCTGCAATTTTTGGGAGTTATTGCTAGAGATAGAGTTAGCGTAGAAGATATAGGAAAGCGAAATATTTTTAGAGGAAGAGAAATTATTCAAAATTATCCCATTTATGGAATTTCTTTTTCTAAGAAAAAAGGAATTGATTTTCCTTCTTTTAAATACCAAAGAGCAAAAATAGCAAAAAAGCACTGGCGAGTTGAAGAGTATGGATGGAATAATATTTTAAATAATAAAATTACCACTATTCCTGACAAAACAATTTATGATATCACTACTGATTCTGGTACTTTTCTTTGTAATGGTCTTTTAGTCCATAACTGTATGGGCTGGGATTTATATGACCTTTTAGTTAAAGGATTTGGGGGAGTTTCTGGAAAAGTAGAGTGTAAACCACCAAGGCATTTCCGTACTGCTTTGGGCCAAGTGGTAAATTTCTTGTATACTTTACAAGGAGAATGCGCAGGTGCGGTTGCATTTTCCAACTTTGATACTCTTTTAGCGCCATTTATTCGTTACGATAATTTGAATTATCAACAAGTAAAACAGGCACTTCAGGAATTTCTGTTTAATATGGCTATACCTACAAGGGTAGGGTTCCAAACTCCTTTTTCCAATATCACTTTAGATTTAAGACCATCTTTGGCATTTGAGAAGATGCCTGTAATTATAGGAGGGAAGCCGCAGAAGGAAACATATAAAGAATTTGCGGAAGAAATGAAAATTTTTGATAGGGCATTGTACGAAGTGATACTCGAAGGAGACAAAAATGGCAGGCCATTTCACTTCCCTATTCCTACCATAAATATTACTTCTGATTTTCCCTGGGATGAGCCCGCTTTTGATGGGATATTTGAGGCATCTGCGAAGTATGGAACAAATTATTTTGCTAACTATATAAATTCAGAAATGAATCCTTCTGATGTACGCTCTATGTGTTTAGATGGAAAAGAGGAAATTTTAATTAGAAATTCTAAAAAAATTCGACGATTATCTATTAAAGAAATAGTGGAGGCCTATAAATCAAAAGATTTTGATGAAGAAGGTTGGACAGAATGTAAAAAAGAAGGAAATTTAGAAGTATTATCTTTAAATCCTAATACTTTTAAACTAGAATGGTCGTCAGTAAAAAGATTTTTAAGAATTTTTGATAAAGAGGCAGTAGAAATTACCACTGAAGATGGCAAGAAAGCAGTTTTTTCTACTAAACATCCAATTCCAGTTTTTACTCCGCAAGGTATCCAAATGAAGTGGGCTAAAGACGTTAAAAAAGGAGATTATCTACTTTCTCTTAAGAAAGCAAAGAATAATTTATCAAAAGAATATCAAAAAATAGATGACCATCTCATTTTAAATGAAGATTTAGCAAAAATATTAGGATACTTTGTAGCTGATGGTAATTATCTTTTTGAAAACCGAAAAGGTTATACCTACTTTGGACAACCTAAAGGACTCCAATTTACTTTCAAAACCGGGGATAAGGAAAATTTAGAACTTATCAAATCACTAATTAAAAAGGTTTTTAATTCAACTTATAAAGAAAAACAAGATCCTCGATATAATACTTATTATCTTTATATTTATAATGCAGAAATAGCTAGAAAATTATATAATGCTGGTTTTAAGAAATATGGTAGATTGCCTCAAATTTTATTTAATTCTCCTCCAAGAGTTATTCAGAGTTTTCTAGAATTTCATTTTAGGGGCGATGGATACGAAAAACGAAAGGAAATTCATTTGAATGATTTAGAATTATCACGAGATTTAGTTTTGTTTTATTCTTTGATTGGTCAGCCAGTTACTTATAAACTTAAAAAGAAAAGTCAAAGGATTTATTTACAGCACTCAAAATCGAAAACGAAGAAAGGGAGTAATTGGTTGAATAATCCTATTATAACAGAGAGAATACCTGCATGGTTGGCGAATGGAAAAAGAATTCCTGGTTTTTCTAAGTTAAGAATGATTGGTTTTGATACAGTTGAAAAATATAATTCTCATACAACTGAAAGTTTGAAAATAAAAAATAGTGATATCTATATTACTCGAGTTAAAGAAATTAAAAAGAAAAAATTTAAGACCTTAAAAGAGTTCTTTGATATTGAACTTGAGAAAAATCATTTATTTTTACATTCTTTAGGTCAAATTTCTTTCAATTGTTGTCGTTTACGTTTAAATCTCAATGAACTTCATAACAGAGGCGGTGGAGGGTTGTTTGGCTCGGGCTCGTTAACCGGTTCTATCGGGGTTGTTACCATAGATCTGCCCCGAATTGGTTATCTTTCTAAAACCAAAAAAGAATTTTTTGAACGTCTGGAGAGAGTGATGGATTTAGCAAAAGAATCTTTGGAAATAAAAAGAAAAGCCATTGAGAATTTTATTGAAAAAGGGCTTTATCCATATTCTAGGTATTATCTATCCGGGGTAAAGAAAATGAGGGGTACCTATTATGGAAATCATTTTTCTACTATCGGTCTTGTTGGAATGAATGAGGCGCTATTAAATTTTATAGGAGAAGATATTGGTTCTAAAAGAGGAAGAAAGTTTGCTTTAGAAGTTTTAGATTTTATGAGAAATAGATTAGTAAAGTATCAGGAAGAAACAGGAAATATGTATAATTTAGAAGCAACCCCTGCGGAATCAACCGCTTATCGGCTTGCATTAAAAGACAAGGAAAAGTATCCTGATATAATTGCAGTTGGCACAAAAGAAAGACCTTATTATACGAATAGCTCTCAACTTCCTGTTAACTATACAGATGATATTTTCAAGGCATTAAAACTTCAGGATGAGATTCAATGTAGGTATACAGGAGGGTGTATTGAGAAAGGAAATAAAGTTCTTACTGATAAAGGGTTATTAAATATAGAATACATAGTAGAAAATTTTGAAAAACTAAAACCAATTAAAGCGTTAAGTTATAATCCGGAGAAAAAAATTAGTGAATGGGACGAAATTATTAAAGCAGTTTCTATTGATGTCAAAAAACACAATAAAATTAGAATAAAAGGAGAAAGGAATTTAGATATTGTTACATCCGATTGGCATCCTTTCTTTGTTTTGGAAAAATTTAGACCGCGTTCCACCTGCCCTATTTGCGGAAAGAAGATTAAAAATATAAATGATTTTGCCTCTCATATGAGATGGAATCCAATTTGCCGACAAAAATATAAAACTTTTCCTAAATATCAAGTGGTAGAGAAAAGAGCCGATGAGTTAAAGGTTGGAGATTATATTTTGCAGAACTCTTATAACCTTTACCCGGAGAGAAAAACTAAGTTAAATAATGATCTAATGTGGCTTATTGGGTTTTTCATTGGTGATGGTTGTATTTCAGAATTTACTGATAATAGAGGAGGAAACAGACTAAGAAAATATAGAGTTAGATTTTTTAGCGAACATAAAAATGCTTTAGAAAAAGTAGCAAAAATTCTTAATCGATATTTTGATTGTCAAGTTAGTGTGATTAAAAATGAAACAAGAGGTAATAAATTATTAAGAGAAGTTTCTACTTCTAAAAAAACAGTCTCTAATTTTTTCTTTACTTATGGTTTTAAGCCAGGAGAAAAAACATATACAGTTTCTATTCCTAAGCAGGTTAAGGAAAATATAACTAAAAGTAATGTATATTCACTTCTTTCAGGATTGATGGACAGCGATGGTCATATTGATAAGAAGCAAGGAGATTTTGAATATTATACAGTTTCTTCTGAATTAGCAAATGATATTTTAGAGATTTGTAGCTGTGCAGGAATTATGATAAGTAAAATAAAGAAACTGATAAAAAAGAAGAACGAAGTTAATATATATAGATTGCGAATTCCTTCTTATCAAATGAGTATAATAAGAGATAAATTAACTAATGTGGTTCACTACTCAAGAATTAAAAGAAGTTTATCAAACAGAAAAAAACGCTACTTGCCGGTAGTAAGAGTACAAGAAGTATCTAAAATTAATGTAGAGGATAACCAATTTTATGATTTAATGACAGCGAAAAATCATAATTATTTAGCGGGTAAAAATTGCTTAGTTTTTATTCATAATACTGTTTTCCATATCTTTTTAGGAGAGAGAATTTATGATATTTCCGCGGTTAAAAATTTAGTAAGAAGAATTTTTGAGAAGTTTCATTTACCTTATATTACTCTAACCCCCACATTTTCTATTTGTCCGGTTCACGGATATATACCTGGAGAGCATTTCTATTGCCCTAAATGTACTATTAAACAACCATGCGAGGTTTATACTCGGGTAGTTGGTTATTACAGGCCGGTTCAGCAGTTTAATGAAGGGAAAAAGGAAGAATTTAAACAAAGAAAAGAATTTAAAGCTAAAAATAAATTTAATTAGGGACAGATGAATTTTGTAGGGCTGAGTCAAGATATGAGAATAGGTGGATTGCAAAAATTAACTTTAATCGATTATCCAGGTAAGTTGTCTTGTACAGTTTTTACTGTTGGATGTAATTGGAGATGCGGTTTTTGCCAGAATCCGGAGTTAGTTATTCCAGATAGATTTAATACACAGCCAAATTTATCCAAAGATGATTTTTTTCGATTTCTAAATTCAAAGAAGGGATTGCTGGACGGAGTTTGTTTAACTGGAGGAGAACCGACCATTAATAAAGATTTGCCTAACTTTATCAAGGAAATAAAATCTTTTGGTTTTCTGGTAAAGTTAGATACAAATGGCTCAAATCCGGGGATGATAGAATATCTTTTAAGTAAGGGATTTTTAAATTATATTGCTATGGATATAAAGACATCAAAGGAGAATTATTCCAAAGCAGTGGGGACAAAAGTTAATTTAAATAATATTCAAAAAAGCATTGATTTGATTAAAAATAGCGGTATCGATTATGAGTTTAGGGTTACGGTGGTACCTACTATCATAGATGAAAATGAGATAAAAGAAATAGGAAGGTGGCTTTTTGAGGTAAAATTAATTGCTATTCAACAATTTCAGAATAAAAAAACTTTAAGAAAAGAGTTTAAGAATATAAAGCCATATTCGGAAGAGAAACTGAAAAAGTTATCAAAGATTTTAGAGCCGTATGCTGAGAAGATAGAAATAAGGGGCATATAATTTATCTTAATAAATTGGGAGAAGTTTTGTTATGTCGGCTTCCAAAATATTCTTATATTTATGTGTAAGTTTCATTTTCGGAATTTTTGTGGCTTCTTTCGTTAATCTACCTTCCGCAGTTTACGCGGTTCTTTTTATTTTTGGATTAATTTTTTTGTATTTACACAGGGAAAGTCCTAAGTATTTAATTTTGGGATTATGCGTCTTAATTCTGTGTGCGGGAGTTTTTAGCTATAAATTAAGAATTAAAAAGACAGAAAACTTATTACCCGAGAAAAAGATAGAATTTACCGGGATAATAACAAGAGAACCGGATGTAAGAATTGATAAAGTAAATTTGATAGTCAAGAACAAAAGAATTGGCAAAGTTTTAGTAACTTCTGACCTGCCTAACAAGTTTGACTATGGCGATAAGTTAAAAATAAAAGGGAAGATAAAAATTCCAAATGTTTATCCTCATTTTAATTATCGTGGATATTTAGCAAAAGATGGAATTTACTATGTAATGTATTATCCTAAAATTGTTTTGCTAGAAAAAGATAAGGGAAATTTTATTTATAAAGAAATTTTGCATTTCAAAAATAAATTAAGAGAGAGTATTAAAAAATTTATTTCTTCTCCTTATAATTTAATTTTGGGGGCAATTATTTTAGGAGATAAAAGAAGAATACCTCAAGAATGGAAAAATAAGTTAAATATTACCGGGTTAAGACATATTACTGCCATTTCTGGAATGCATATTATTATTTTATCTGAAATTTTAATGTTTATTTTAATTTGGGTCGGATTTTACAGGCAGCAGGCATTTTATTTTACTGTTATTTTTATTTTCCTTTTTGTTATTATGATAGGATTTCCTGCTTCCGCGGTAAGGGCAGGAATTATGGGATTTCTTTTGCTTTTTGCCCAAAAAATAGGAAGATTAAGGTCAGCAACAAGGGCATTAGTTTTTTCAGGGGCAATAATGCTTGGAGTTAATCCTCTTTTATTAAAATATGATATAGGCTTTCAACTTTCTTTTCTTGCGGTTTTGGGAATTATTTATTTATGTCCCGTATTTTCTGTTCTATTTAAGAGAATTCCTAATTTTAAAATTTTTCCATTAAGGAGCATAATGTCTATGACTTTGTCTGCTCAAGTTTTTACTTTGCCGATTTTGATTTATAACTTTGGCTACATCTCTTATATTTCTATTGTTTCTAATATTTTGATTGTCGCAATATTGCCTTATATTATGGGATTTGGCATTGCTTTTTCTTTATTTGGGATAGCTTCTAATTTCCTTGGTTGGCTTGTTTCTTTTCCTTGCTGGATTTTATTGGTTTATATGGTAAAAATTATAGATATATTTTCTAAATTACCATTTTCTTGGCAGAAAGATATACACATTTCTTGGATTTTAATCCCCTTTGCCTATGCAATTATTTTTTATATCACTTGGTTTTTGAACAAAAAATACAAAGAACAAATATTGCTTTCAGATGATGTTTTGTTGTAACTCTCCGCCCAGCACTAGTTTTATAGCAAAAGTGTTTCTGGGTGCGGGGTGAAGTTGAAAAAAAGTAATTTATATAATAGAATAAAAACAAGCGGTTTTAAAAATATGATATCTCATATATCAAAATTAGCCAGAATAGGGTTAAGTAAAAAAGAAAAGCAGAATTTAGAGAAGGAATTTTCTGATATTTTAAATTTTGTAAAGAAATTAGAAAAAGTAGATACCTCCAAAGTAAAGCCAACTTCTCATATAATAGGAATAGAAAATATAACAAGAGAAGATAAAGTATATCAGATTAATAAGAAGCGCAATAAATTGCTAAAATTAGCACCAAAAAGAAAAGGGAGATATTTTAAAGTGAAGGCAGTGCTATAAATTTTTATGTCTTTTAATAAATTAACTATTGTTAAAGCCCATAAAGGATTAAAAGAAAGAAAATTCTCAGCCACAGAGTTAATTAAAGCAATTTTAAATCAGATAGAAAAAGTGGATAAGAAAATACACGCCTATTTATATGTGGCAAAAGAATATGCTTTAAAACAGGCAAAAGAGATTGATGATAAGATAAAGCATAATAAAGAAATTGATATTTTAGAAGGAATTCCTATAGCAGTGAAAGATAATATTTTAGTTGAAGATATACCTTGCACTTCTGGTTCAAATATTTTAAAAAATTATATTGCCCCTTATGATGCTTTTGTGGTCCAAAAAATTAAACAAAAAGGAGCAATTATCATTGGCAAAACAAATATGGATGAATTTGCAATGGGCTCTTCTACAGAAACTTCTTATTTTGGTCCTACTAAAAACCCTTATGACTTAGAAAGGGTTCCCGGAGGTTCTTCAGGCGGTTCTGCTGCTGCAGTGGCATCAAATCAATGTATTGCAGCATTAGGTTCTGATACCGGGGGTTCTATTCGTCAGCCCGCTGGTTTTTGTAATGTAGTGGGATTAAAGCCAACTTATGGAAGAGTTTC
>JAGGTM010000012.1 GCA_021163745.1 bacterium | reverse complement strand
TGAGAAAATGATTGGTTCAATCTCTTAACTTTAAAAGTAAAAAATAGATTTTAGATTTAAGATTTGGATTTGAGATTTGAGTTTTGACATTTGAGATTTTAAAGTTTTGAACATTTGAGCATTTGAACATTCGAATTTGCCTGCCCAGCACCACTTTTGGAATAAAAGTAGGGCTGGGTTAAACCGTGGTGCGGGGTTTACGGAATTTTATATACGAATATAGAATATCCAATTACTTTGACCGGCTTATAATTATCTAACCATCTATAATAGCCGGTTTTTTGGTCAAATCCCGGAGCAGGAAGTCCTCTTCCTCCTTGAAGAAAAGTTGCCGAAACTGCCAAGAATTTACTTTCAGTCATTTCAGAAGGGTTTCTGTCTCCCCACCATGGGAGATATTTTTCTTTTAGATAATATTTTACACTTCCGCCTCCGAAATAATCAACATATATTTTCTGTATATTATTTTCATTTACCCATTGAGTTAATCTTTTTAAATCCTGCCCCCAATCTAAATTAGAATCTACCGCATATTTATACCCGTTTTTTGCTCCACCAACTAATTCATTAAAATAAGCTAAATAATGGGGATAAACCGACAAAGAGGAGAATGCGTACCAGAAAAGTAAAGTGATAAGTGATAAGTGATAAATGATAAGTAGCTTCTTATTTTTATTTTTAAGATTTAAATTTATCTTTGTAATCTGGCCGCTTACTAAAACATACAGAAACGGAAAAACAGGAAGAACATGCCTTAATCCAATATTAAGATTGCTTTTTATACTTATAGACCAGTATAAAATTATAAAAAAGAGCATAGCAAATTCTTCAAAATCTTTTTTCATCCAATTCCAAATTCTTAAAAGTGGTTTTTTCCAAAATGGCTGTTTAATTTTCCATGCAGCATAAAGCAACGCTAAAATAGTTAGAATATGAAGAACCAATGGTACTTTCAATAGATAAACAACAGGAAAGTAATACCACCATCCTGCAGCAGAAATTTCTCCTAAGAAATATTCAGTGTTTCCTCCGGCTGCTCTTTGAAGAGTCATAAATAATCCTAATAAGAAATGCGCATATGATCTTAAAATTGGCTTGTCTGACATCCATATTACTAAATTTGCCAATGTTCTATTTCCGAAAGAGGATAGGATAAAACTTGTGTCTGATTTTTGTTTGAGTTTCGGATAATTAAATGTGTGATATTGATAAACGCATCCAACCAACACCATGCCAATTATTCCTATCAAAAGAAGGTAACCCAACATCTTACAGCAATTTTTGAGATACTTAAAAGAAAGATAATATTTAGGAGAATTTTTGAAATATAGAATAGACCAAAGAAATACTAAAATTATAAAGTAAGGAATAAGCAGAGCTAAGGAGAATTTAATCAACATAGATAAACCGAATACAATTCCTGCGCTGATAAGATAGGATTTTTTATTGTAGTTTTTCAGCCATCTAATTAAGTAGTAAGTACTTATAAAGAACCCCGCACTTGCTCCTAAATCAGTTGTAACTAAACGAGAGTGTGCTAAAAAAGTAGGGGAGAATGAGTATAAAAATAGAGCAATAAGGCCAGCTTTATTGCCGTATAATTGCTTCGTCCATTTAAAAATATAAATTCCTAAGATAATGGCTAAAATTAAAAACGGCAATCTGGCAAAAAATATTATTTTATCCGCATCATTTCCAGAATTGTAAAGAAAATATCCTCCAAAATCCCACTGTCCATTTATATCTTCTTTCCATGCTTTTATATTTTCAGGAAAATGAACTATCTTGTGAGTTATCTTTGAGCAGATTAAGATAGAAATCCCTGCTAAATCTTTTAAAAGAGGGGGATGTTCGGGATTTAATCTCATATCTTTTTTAATTATGTAGGAATATCCAGCCGGTATGTGCGCCAGTTCATCCATGGTAGCAGAGTCGTTTAACATACTGGAAAACATAGCGAAAAACATTATTATTAACAGCATTCCTGCAAGAATATTAACTTTTTTAAGAGATTTTATTTTCATAAGCCCATTTTTACCCCAGATTTCAGAGGAGGGTAAAACCCTTAAGATTCTCTTACCAATTACCAATTACCAATTACCAATTGCCAATTGCTAACTGCCAATTGCCAAACATCGTGCCCCCCCTTACGAGGGAGAGAAATTCCCCTTTCAATCTCTCCCTCCGACTCTTGTCGGAGGGGAAGCGAGAGGGGGGGGTAATATTCTTTTTATCTTCTCTTTACAAGGGAAAAGATAGAAGAGAGAGTTTTGAAGGAATTGACAATTTTTATATGTATGTTATATTTTCAAAAATTCTTTTAAGGAGGAGAAAAATGACCATAAAAGAGGTATTAGAGAAATGGAGAGAAATTCTTATCGGGGTGGAATTTAAGGGATGCGACACTAAAGTGGAAAAGCAACTGAAGAATTTAAGGAGAACATTTAAATCTAAGTATAAAAATAAATTGAGAAATTCTAAGGGGATTGAGGAGTTTTTAGAGAGATACGGAGAGGAAATAGCAGATCCGGAAATTGAGAAAAGAGTGGTTTCTTTGTATCGCCTTTTATCTTTTTAGCTTATCTTATGCCAAGGAAATAAATCCTTGGCATTTTTTATTTTTCTATTTGATTTCAAAAATTACAAAACTATTTTTTTCTATTTTACCATTGGGAAATTTTTCTTTCAACTTTTCAAAAATTTTTTCATTATATTTTATAGGAATAACAATGCTGGGTTTTTCCTCTATCTTATCAAGCTCTTCCGGTTTTAGATATGTTGTTTGCTTTTTATTGTTTTTTGTATTTTGGATAAACATAATGGTTTGAGCAGGCATAGGGACTCCATTTGGATATGGCACAGGTACTCCGGGTTCATTTACTATAATATATTTTTGAATTCCAGAAGGTATAGAATTAATGTAATTTCCCATATTCACCAAATCCTGTCTAAATGCACCCTTTACATTAGAATTATTCGCCCATTTAAAGAAATATTTATTGAAGTTTGAAATGGTTGGCTGAAAAAGAAGCAGAAACAGCAGTATATTAAAAAGAAGCTTCGATTTTTGCGGGTATTTTCCGAGAGTTTTTTGAAGTTTGTCCATAAACCAAACAAGACCTAAACTGGCAAAAATATAAATTACCGGAATTACCCCTATAGTTCTTATAGCATGAGGAACTCCTTCCGCAGTAAAAACAGCAGGCAAAAGCATAAGAACAAACCAGATTATCAACATATAATAAACTATGAACGAGGTTTTGTTTTTAATGGCTTTTATTATTTCTCTAATACTTATCAAAAATCCCATGATAAACAAAATTCCTACTGACCAGTTAATCATAGGAGAGCTGGAATAATTATGCCTCCAGTTAAAATCCCCATAGAAATTGAACATTGCTAATGTTTTTACAGCGCTTTTGGCGAATTCTTTTATTGGATTTTCTGCTGCAAAAACAGAAACACCTGATGCCCTACCTATAAAATCAGAGGGATTTTGAAAAAAATAAATTCCCAGAGGCAGAGCAACTAAAATTACTACTATAAAAAACAAATCCCAGCGCCACCAACTGTCCCCAATATAGATTTTTTTAATTAGGCTAAACATCGAGCACCTATTACTGAGCATTATCTTAAATCTCGGCCAATATCTCCACATTTGATAAAGCATTAAAAAGAAAGGAATCAAGATAGCAATTCTAAAGGCAATATAAGTGTAAAATCCTAACCCAAAAAATATCCCTGCCAAAGTTATTGAAAGAATAGATTTTAAGTTAGAAGTATTTAATCCTTTTAACAGAAAATATATTCCCCATACTAAGCAAAACGGAACCAAAATTGCTCTAAATCCAATGCGAGAAAAATTTATATGCCAGAAAGAAATAGCCAAGAAGAAGGCGGAAAGTAAGGCAATCCATTCTGCTTTCGGAGTAGCGGAGCGAAGCTCCGCGTCCAATTTTTTCTCCGAAGAACTTTGACGGATAGTTTTATTACCCCAAGATTCCCACTTTTTTGAGAGCTCCATTAATGCTTTGACTAGTAAATACATTCCCAAAATAGTGAAAATCCCAATAATAGCACTGATTATTCTCAGGGACCAAATATGAGCACCAAAAATCTTAAAACTCAGGGCGATAAGCCAAATATAAAGCCCTTCTCTGCCGTTGTTTTCAGGATAAAAAATCTTGAAATTATTATTTTCCAAACTTAATAATGCATCATTCCCGTTGATTGCTTCATCGGGATAAAGGCCGGGAGGAACAGCTTTAATTTTCCACAATCGGAAAAAGCCGGCTAAAATAAGTATTAATAGTAAAATAATAAAAATATAAGATTTCTTCATGTATATGTTTATTATATCACAGTTGCTGTAAGTTTCAAAATATGGTATTATATTAAAAATTTATGATAGATAAACTAAATCCAATTAAAGAAAGCACAATAAAAAAAGCAATTCCTGAAAGAGCGGAGATTTCTCGCAAAGAAGGTTTAGAAAGAAGAGATGAAATAGATTCTCAGAGTACTTCTGAGTATATTAAACAATTGGAGGAAAAAATTCATAGATTAGAAGAAACTATAAAAGAGATAAAAAAAGAAAGGGAGTTTCCGAGGGAAGAAAAAGCTATGGAAAAAGACAGAGAGATTTCTTCTGATGATTATCGTTCTATATCTAATAAATCTACTTCCGATGATATCAATAATGATATCAAGAAACAGGTTAAAAGGATAAGTTCTTTAAGTGAAGAAAATCAGATAGAAACACTGTGTGATCTTGCTTTTCAAAAAGGGTTGGATTTTGCTGTTGATGTAGCAAAAGGTTTAAATAATTCATATGTATTAGATGAATTTCATGACAGACTAGTAGATGAATTTTATCAAAAATTGATCGAAGAAGGAAAGCTAGAGAAAATGTGAAGCCCTCCTTCCTCTATCTCCCTCCTTACGAAGGGGGGACAAAAAGAGAAGCTTTTGCATTTTTCGTGAAAAAAGTTTCTACCTTTTTAAGAACATCGTGGCATCCCCCCTCTTAATCTCCCCCCTTACGAAGGGGGGAGGTAAGATAGTGTAGGTTATGGATTTTAATCAAATTTTGCTTTCTATAATTTTTATTATTTCCTTAGCAATCTTAGTTATAGTTTGCTGGCTTTTGATTAATAGAATAAGAAATAAAAGAAGGATTGCTAGAGCTTTGAATATGAGTCTGTTTTTAGTTAGTTTTCCAAAGAAGGAAGAAGTTCCCGAAGGAAAAACCGAGAAAGAAATAATTGCTCCTATGGAACAGGTCTATGCGAGCTTTTCTAATCTTGCCTCAGAAAAACGAAGTTTTTGGCCAAAACCATATTTAGTTTTTGAAATTGCTACCCCGTCAAAAGGAGAAGAAATTTCTTTTTATATTGCTTGCCCCTCGCATTACGGAGACATTTTAGAGAAAACTATTCACGGATTTTTTCCAGATGCAAATGTAGAAAGGACAAAAGATTATAATATTTTTAATCCTGAAGGAGAGGCAAGCGGATGTTATTTTAAATTAAAGAGATTTTATGCTTTACCAATTAGGACATATCAAAATCAGGAGGCAGATCCGTTGGGTGAAATTACCAATGCCTTATCTAAATTGGAGAGAAAAGGAGAAGGCGCGGCGGTGCAAATTTTAGTAAGGCCGGCGAACCCAAACTGGAAAGATTTACCATTAAAAATTGCCAAGTTTATTTCTTCTGGAATGACTTATCAACAGGCAAAGAGGGAAGCGAAAAGTTTTAGTTTGGGAAAATTTTTTACATCTTTCAAGAAGAAGGAATCTGAAAAAAATCAAAACCCAAGTCCGTTAACTCCGTTGCAAGAAGAATTGGTGAAAGCGATAGAAAATAAAGCAAGTAAAACTGCTTTTGAGACAAATATCAGGTTAGTTGCTTCCGCGGGGACCAAAATAAGATCTGATCAAATCCTGATTCAATTGATTAATGCCTTTTATCAATTCGCTTCTCCAAATTTAAATTCCTTAAAGCCATTTATAGTAACCGGAAGAGCGCTTAAAAAATTGATTTACAATTTTTCTTTTAGAATTTTCGATGAATCCTCTAAAATGATTTTGTGCACAGAGGAACTGACTTCAATTTTTCATTTCCCTTATTTATTGAAAACACCAAAAATAAAATTTCTGAAGGCAAAATCTGCCTCCCCGCCGGCAAATCTGCCAAAAGAAGGTTTGATTTTGGGGAGGAATTTTTATCGCGGGACAGAGACGATTGTTCGTTTACAAAAAGAAGATAGAAGAAGGCATTTGTATATAATTGGCCAAACTGGAACCGGAAAATCTGCGTTCCTGCAAAATCTTATAGTTCAGGATATTAGAGAGAACAATGGCATAAGCATACTGGATCCTCACGGAGATTTAATTGAGAATGTCCTTGGTTTAATTCCCGAACATAGAAAGGAAGATGTAGTATTAGTTGATCCATCTGATTTGCAAATGCCGGTTGGTTTAAACTTATTAGAATATGATTTAAGTAAGCCCGAGCAAAAAACTTTTATTGTTAACGAGATGATAAATATTTTTCATAAGTTATTTGGAGCGGTCCCGGAAGCGCTGGGCCCTATGTTTGAACAATACGCAAGAAATTCCTTGCTTTTATTAATGGATGAAGGAGTTGTAAGTTCAATAAAAAGTTCTTCTTGCGGCAGCTTTACTTTAATGGAGGTCCCAAAAGTTCTTTCTGATGCAGATTTTCGACACAATCTTTTAGATAGATGCAAGAATCCTGTAGTAAGAGATTTCTGGGTTAAAGAGGCGGAGAAAGCTGGGGGGGAAGCAGCATTATCAAACATGACTCCATATATTACCTCTAAATTCAATATCTTTATTGCAAATGACTATACCAGACCAATAATTGGGCAATCAAAAAGCACTATTGATTTTAAAGATATTATAAATAATGGTAAAATTCTATTAGTAAACTTGACTAAAGGGAAACTCGGAGAAATTAATAGTTTTTTATTGGGAATGATTATTGTTACTAAACTAATGATAAATTCTTTCGCCAGAGTGGAGATGCCCGAAGAGAAAAGAAGAGATTTTTATTTATATATGGACGAGTTTCAGAATTTCACCACAGAAAGTATTTCTACCATTCTTTCTGAGGCAAGGAAGTATAGATTATGTTTAATTATTGCTCATCAGTTTATTGGCCAGTTAGATGAGAAGATAAAAAACTCGGTTTTTGGAAATGTGGGTTCTATGGTATGTTTTAGAGTAGGAGTAGAGGACGCAGAATTTTTAGAAAAGCAGTTTGGACCTGTTTTTGACAAGAATGATTTAATCAACTTGGATAATTTCAATGCTTATGTCAAGATAATGATAGATAATCAAACATCCGAGCCATTCAATATATTAACTTATCCACCGGAAAAGGGGAATCCGGAGATTGGTAACACAGTAAAAGAACTTTCTCGGAACAAGTACGGCAGAACGAGAGAGGAAGTGGAAAGGGAAATTTTAGAAAGATCTGATTTAAAATTTGTAGTTTAATAATTCTTACTAAACTTTAAACTATTTTTATGGCTATATTTTCAAAGAATAAAAAATTAACTTTAAAGGAATTGAAAAGGTTAACTAAAAAGAAAGGATGGATTTCTCCTTCAGACAGAGAAGCTCTTTTGAAAGAAGCAAAAAAATATCAGAAAAGAAAAATTACTTATTGGGAAATAAGAAAAAGAATAATTCCTAATTTGAAACGAAGTACTAAAGATACCATAAAAAGATGGGAGATTTCTAAAATTAAAAAGAAGTTGCTGGGAAAATGATATAAAAATTTTGGTAAGAGGGATTTTTCTTAATTTTTTTATTTTTTTTCGCCTGAATTTTTTTGAAAAAACTTAGGCGGAGGAGATAGAGGAAAAAATATATTTTAATTTCCTTTTCTTTAAGAAGGAAGAGTAAGAAAGAGATATTATGGAGATTTTAATCTGGATAATCATTTTTATAATTTCTCTAATAGTTTTAGTAAAAGGTGCTGATTTAGTTTTGGATTCAGCAGAGAGAATTGGTCTTAGTTTAGGACTTTCTTCTTTTATTGTAGGCGCGATTATTGTAGGAGCAGGGACATCTTTACCAGAACTTGCTTCTTCTTTGGCTGCAGTTTTTAAAAATGCAACTGAAATTGTTCCTGCCAACGCCATTGGTTCTAATATATGCAATATTCTTTTAGTAATAGGGCTTTCTGCAGTTATAGGCAAGAAATTAAGTGTAAGAAAAAATTTAATTGATTTGGATATACCACTTCTTTTGATTTCTACTCTATTGTTTTTAGGAATTGCATGGGATAAAAAGATAACTTTATTTGAGGCAATTCTTCTTTTAATTGCCTATATTGTGTATTTTTTATATACTTTAGTCCATAAAGACGAAGAAGAGGAGTTATATGCAGTTATTCCAAATCATGAAAAGAAACGCAAAACACTTTTTGTCCCAATTCGTAGAAGGTATAGAGCAGTAAAAGAAGTAAAAGTAAAGAGGCCAAAATTAAGATTTAGAGATTTCATCTTTCTTTTCTTAGGAATTTTAGGATTGGTATTTGGGGCAAAATATTTAGTAGAGTCAATTATTCATCTTTCTGAAATATTTAATATTGCTAAAGGAGTTATCGCTATTACTGCAGTTGCTTTGGGCACTTCTTTGCCTGAATTAATAGTTTCTGTTAAAGCAGCATATACTAATAGGCCTGATATGGTGTTGGGAAATATATTTGGTTCAAATGTATTTAATATCTTATTGGTAATAGGCGTTCCTGGGGTTATAAAAACTCTTTATATAGACGAGAAAACATTTATTATAGGTATTCCATTTCTTCTTTTTGCTACCTTAATTTTTTTAGTATCAGGGCTTTCTAAAAGAATTCATATCTGGGAAGGATTGATGTATTTAACTGTATATATTTTATTTATAGGAAAATTATTTGGGTTATTTTAATTGTATTTATCTCTTACTCTCTCCCTCCTTGGGAGGGGGAGTGGTCGCGATACTCTCTAAAGCAAGCAAAATTTAGACGGATAAAGAAAATATGAAAAAATCTGACATAATAGCAAGTTTAATAATAGGAGAAATAGCCAGTTGGTTTATTATTGCTGTAATTAAAAACCTTTCCCTTGAAATTCCTTATCTGTTTTTCTTGCCTTTAATATTTCCGATTTTTTGTGCAGTTTTTCTTTGTGTTTCTTATTTGATTGGAAAAAAAATAAAGGCAATTTTTCAATTCGGAAAGTTTGTTTTAGTAGGAGGATTAAATACTGTTGTTGATTTTGGAGTTCTTAATTTACTCATATTTTTTGCCGATATTACGTCCGGATGGTTTTATTCGGTGTTTAAGGGAATTTCTTTTTTGGTTGCTACTTTAAACAGTTATTTCTGGAATAAGTTTTGGACATTTAAAGTAAAAAAAACTAATAAATCAGCAAAAGAATTTTTGCAATTTCTCATAGTAAGCATTATTGGCCTTTGTATCAATGTAGGGATGGCTTCTTTGGTGGTAAACAAAATTGGTGTTCAATGGGGGGTTTCTTCAGAGATTTGGGCGAATATAGGAGCAGCAGCAGGTTCTATATCTGGTCTTTTGTGGAATTTCTTGGGATATAAATTTGTGGTATTTAAAGAGTAAGAACTACATCTTAAATTTTATAATTTGTTAAATAAAATTTTAATTACCCATTATAAATTATTCTTTACTAGAAGATAGTAAGACAAAAATAAGGATACATAGAATTATTCAGTTCGGGATGGAGAAAAAAATTTAAAGAATTTATTATAACTCGTTTATCTTTAAAATGAGAATCAAGCAAGGCAAGGGCCTTGCTTTTTTATTTGTCAAAATATTTCAAAGTATTACTGATAATTTATATATTAAACCTTTATTTTTCTAAGAAAAGTGATATTATTGATATATAATTAGCAGAAATCCGTAATCAAATAAATAATTTTAAGCATGCCTGAACTGGTACTATACAGAAAATATAGGCCTAGGACATTTAAAGAAATAGTAGGACAAGAGCATGTGGTAAGAACTTTAACTAATGCATTAAAATTAGATAGAATTGCACATGCTTATTTATTTACTGGACCAAGAGGCACAGGGAAAACTACAATTGCCAGATTACTGGCTAAAGCAATAAACTGTGAAAACAGAGAAGGGTTTGAGCCATGCAATAGATGTCCTTCTTGTTTAGAAATAAATGAAAATCGCGCATTAGATTTAATAGAGATTGATGCCGCATCCAATAGAGGAATTGACGAAATAAGGGAGTTGCGTGATGGAATTAAATTTACTCCTACCCGGTTAAAGTATAAGGTTTTTATTATAGACGAAGTGCATATGCTTACAAAGGAAGCATTTAATGCTTTATTAAAGACATTGGAAGAACCGCCTTCTCATGCTGTTTTTGTTTTAGCCACTACAGAGATTCACAAGGTTCCACAAACTATTATTTCTAGATGTCAAAGATTTGATTTTATTAAAGTTCCTGTTTTGAAAATAATAGAGAGATTAAAATTTATATGCGAGAGAGAAAAGATAAACATAGAAGATGAAGCATTAAAATTAATTGCTCTTCAGGGAGACGGAGCATTAAGAGATTCAGAAGGATTATTGGGTCAAATTTCTGTTTTGTATACCCAAAATAGGCCCCAAGACAAAATAACCCTTAAAGATGTCCAGGATTTTCTTGGGGTAGCAGATATTTCTGCAGTTTCTAAATTAGTGGATTTAATTTCTTCAAAGAAACTTTCTGAAGCGATTTCCCACATTAATCAAGTGATAGATAATGGATATGACATAATCCAATTTACAAAACATTTGGTTGGTTATTTTCACAAAATGATGCTTCTGAAAGTAGACCCGAATCTTTATAGGTTAGTCGCTCCGGAATTGACAGAAGAGCAGTTTAATGTGATAATAAGGCAAGGAGAGAATTTTTCTTCCTCAAATTTAAATAAGATTTTAAGAATTTTGGTTGATACTGAAAATGAAATGAAATTTTCAAATCCTCCACAACTTCCTTTGGAATTAGCCATTATAGAAATAATTGGATTATCAGAAGACGCTAGTTAATGAATTTTATTTAAAAAACTGAGAGATTTTATTTAGAGAAAAAAGCTTATTAATGCGGGGTGGTGTAATTGGTAACACACAGGACTTTGGATCCTGTTATCCAGGTTCGATCCCTGGCCCCGCAGCAACAAACCAAGTACTAAATTTTGGTGTTGGGCGAGTAAACGGAAACACAATGGCATTTTAAAAAAACAGGCAGGGACTTTGCCCCTGCCTGTTTTTTTAAAAATCGTTATCGTTCCTTTCGCTCGCCTCGCCCCGACTAAAATTGGGACGGGGCCCGCTCAAAAAGTTTTTAAGACTTTTCACCAAATATGCAACCTTTTTCTAAAAATTGCGTTATTATAATAAGTAGCGAGTTCGCGCAAAGGTTTTGTATTGGTAAATATGAATCTAAATGATGAAAAAGATTTAATCAAAAGGGCCCAAAGAGAACCGGAGACTTTCGCTAAACTTTATGATAAATATTATCCCCAGATTTTTGGCTATATCTTAAAAAGAGTGGTTGATCTTGAGATTGCTCAAGATGTTACTTCTGAGACATTTTTTAAAGCGCTAAAGAATCTTTGGAAATTTCGCTGGAAAAACATTTCTATATCTAGTTGGCTTTATAGAATTGCCAACAACGAAATCGCCAATTATTTTAGAAAAAACAAAAAATATTCAATTTCTTTAGATAAACTTAAAAAAAATGGATTTGAGCCAATCAGTTTACATAATCCTGAAACAGAATTTTTGAAAGCCCAAGAAGAATTAAAAAGGCATCAAGATTTTTTGAAAATTCAAGAAAAAATTTCTCAACTTCCGATTAGATATCAAGAAGTAATCACCTTGAGATTTTTTGAAAAAAAGAAAATCAAAGAAATTTCAGAAATTTTAGGCAAAAAAGAAGGAACAATAAAATCTTTATTACATCGAGGATTAGAAAAATTAAAAGATCTAATAGAATAATGCAACCTTTTTCGGCCTTTTGTGTTATGGTTATAGAGCATTAAACAATGCTTACAAAGGTCGAAAAAGGTAATAAATAACTATCTAAATATCTAGAGCTATGAAAAAAGAAGATTTAATCAAAAAATTAGAAAATATAAAAACACCAGAAATTGAAATTCAAAGCCACAAGCAAAGGTTAAAAATGGCTTTGCTTAGCTCTGGATATTTTAAGGAGAATTCAATTATGTTTTGGACAAAAAGATTAATTCCCGCTGGCATTGCTTTGGCTTTAATTTTGGCAATAGGGTTTGGCGTGATTCAGCCAAAATTACAAATAGCCAAAGCAATGGAAATTGCCAAAAAAGACCCTCAGATTCAGCAATTAATGAAAGATTACGGAGTAGAAATTAAGCAGGTAAAATTGAAGAATGGAAAGGCATATGTTTTACT
>JAGGTM010000066.1 GCA_021163745.1 bacterium | reverse complement strand
CATCTTTATAAGTTCTAATTCCTCCTGCTGCTTTTATCTTTAAATCCGGAACTGCTTTTCTCATAATTTCTATATGCTTTACTTTTGTATCTATATCTACTTTTGGAGGAACTCCGGTAGAAGTTTTCACACAATAAGCTCCGGACTCTTTTACTAATTTAGAGGCAATTTCAATTTCATTATCATCCAAATAACCTGTTTCTATTATTACTTTTGTAGGTAAAGTTTCTGCTAATTTCTTTAAATCATCTAATACAATATCATAATTTTTCATCTTAAAATCTCCCATTCTTAAAACCGGGTCAATTTCATCTGCTCCATCTTCTTTTGCTATTTTTGCCTGAAATACTCTTACTTTAGTATCAGAAGCCCCATTAGGCCAATCAATTACTGTAATTACCTTAATTTTAGTTCCTCTCAAAAATTCTTTAGAAAACTTCACCCATCTTGGATTTATGCATACCCCTCTAAAACCAAAATCAATTGCCTCTTGGCAAGTTTTCCTAATATCATCTTCAGTAGCATTTGCCTTTAAATTCGTATGGTCAATAATTTTTGCAATATCTATATTAGGCATATTTTAATTCTAATTTTTCTATTCTTTTCTCTAAATTTAAAATTCGCTTATTATCTATCTTTCTCTGGGTTTTTATAGCTTTAATTTCTCTTTTTATGCTTTTAACTTCCTTTTTAATCCCACCTAAATTCTGCTCTATTCCACGCAATCTCTTTGCGTGTTCAGCAAGGATATCTTCAATAGCAATTATCCTGCGCTCTAAACTATGTAATTTCCCATACCTCATCAAATCGCCTGTCTATCTTTCTAAATCGCTTATCTATTTTATCAAAACGTTTATCTACTTCATCAAATCGCTTATATACTTCATCAAATCGTTTATCTACCTCATCAAAACCAACCTTAACCATTCTGGCTAAATCATTTAAAGTTATATTCTTTTCTTTACTTTTAGCTGCCATATTTATTATAATTTATAATTTTCTTCCAATATATTCTGCAAACTCCGCTAATCTGCAGGAATAACCCCATTCATTATCATACCAAGATAAAATTTTAACCAAATTTTTATCCTCAATCATCACAAACTCTTTATCTACGATAGAAGAATACGAATTTCCAATATAATCTACGGAAACTAATGGTCTCTCTTCTACCTTTAAAATTCCTTTTAATCTATCCGATTCACTTTCTTTCTCAAAAATCTCTATTACCTCTTCTTTGGTAGTTTCTTTTTTTACCAAAGCAACAAAATCTACAATAGAACCGCATGGAGTAGGTACTCTTATAGCAATTCCATTCAATTTTCCTTCAAGTTCGGGAATTGCTTTTATCACAGAAATTGCAGCTCCAGTAGTTGTGGGAATTATAGATAATGCCGCCGCGCGCGCTCTTCTTAAATCCTTATGCGGCAAATCCAAAATTCTCTGAGAAGTAGTATATGAATGAATGGTAGTCATTAGTCCTTTTTCTATTCCTAAATTATCATTCAAAACCTTAGCGATAGGAGCAAGGCAATTGGTAGTACAGGAACTCATACAAATTACATCCTCATTGTTATACTTTTCCTCATTTACCCCCAAAACAAAATGCGGTACCTCAGGGCTTTTGGAAGGCGCAGAAATAATTACTTTTTTTGCACCTGCTTTTATATGTTTCTTCGCATTCTCATAATCGGTAAACCTTCCTGTGCATTCCAAAACTATATCTATCCCAAGTTTTTTCCAGGGAAGTTCTGCTGGCTCAGATTCAGATAGACATAAAAATTCCTCATTATCTACATTGATAGAATTTTCTGTCCAGCTTATATTTTTATTGTAAATCCCATGCACAGAATCGTATTTTAATAAATGCGCCAAGGTCTTATTATCAGTCAAGTCGTTAATTGCTGCTACTTTTAAATTTTGGTGCTTGTCTAAAATCCTCCTAAATACAATCCGACCTATGCGGCCAAATCCGTTGATGGCAATTTTGATCATACGGATTTACGAATAATTCGCGAATTAGATTACCAATAATATAAATAAATATTGGCAATAACCCGCGAAGATATTCGTTGATTTTATTCGCTTATTTTAAGTTTCTTGCAAATTTTCTCTTTGTCAAATCCCGTTATAATTTCCCCGTCTATTTCTATTACAGGAACTCCCATCTGGCCAGACTTTTCAACCATTTCATCTAAAGACTTTTTATCCTTAGAAACATCAATATCTTCAAACTCAAAACCATTCTCTTTCAAAAACTCCTTCAGAGTATAACAATATGGACACATAGGAGTAGAATATACTTTAATATGTGGTTTTTTCTCCATTTTTCTAGTAGTGGTAGTTTTTCCGGGCTTCTTCAGTCAACTTGAAAAAGCCCTTTTTTCTACTTGCCCAAATACTTACACACTGACAATGCCGCCTTCGCTCCTTCTCCTGCTGCTATAATAATTTGCTTAAAGCATACATCAGTAACATCACCGGCGGCAAAGATTCCTTTTTGGGAGGTCATATTATTTTTATCAATTATAATTTCTCCGTCCTCATTCAATTTTATCATTTCTTTTATAGGATGAGAAGCAGGCAAAGAGCCAATGGCAATAAACAATCCATCTATATCTAAGTTCTTAATTTCCTTTGAAGTTCTATCTTGATATTTTATTCCTTTTATAAATTTGTCTCCGTAAATTTCTTTTACTTGCGCATTTGTAATTACTTGTATTTTTTTATTTTCTCTTATTTTCTCTCGCGTAGAAACATCACAGGTAAGATTTGGTCCAAACTGCAAGATATAAATTTTCTTAGCATATTGAGATAAAAGCAAAGAAGAATCGCATCCGGAATTTCCTCCTCCTATCACTGCAACCACTTTATCTTTATACAAAGGAGCATCGCATATCGCACAAAAACTTATTCCTTTTCCTATAAACTCTTCTTCTTTTGGAATATTCAATTTGCGTGGAACTTTCCCTGTAGCCACAATAATTGCCTTAGTTTGAAATTCTTCGCCCTTTAATGTTCTTATCTTAAATATAGGGCTATCACCGGAAATAGTTTCAATCTTTTCTACTCTGATGTGCTCTAAAATTTCTATGGGATAATTTTTTAGATGTTGTTTAAATTTATTAACTAATTCGATCCCGGTTATTTTTTCAAACCCCGGATAATTCTCTATATCCGGTGCATAAGCCATTTGGCCTCCCCAGTCAGCGCAAATCAATAAGGTTTTCACCTTCTTTCTTGCCGCATATATTCCTGCGGTAATCGCCG
This sequence comes from bacterium, assembly GCA_021163745.1. Taxonomy (GTDB): domain Bacteria; phylum Patescibacteriota; class Minisyncoccia; order Portnoybacterales; family JAGGTM01; genus JAGGTM01. The sequence goes on along the minus strand of JAGGTM010000066.1, from coordinate 2,053 downwards.
CAGGCCCTCCACCAATAATAATTAATTCATACAACATAATGGATAAAACAATTTTTAATAGCCCTTTTAACTACGAAAAAGTCTTTTTGGTATCATCAGTTTTAATATACTCCCTAATGATTCATAATAATATTCCATTACCCATCTTGCTAATTTAAGTTGTATTGGGTTCACAACAGGATAAGAAAGAATAACTTTTTTTATGGGCTTTAACTGATATGGAGATTTTTTTAATTCTAATTTTTTACTAGGAGTAAGTTTTATCTTGGAAACAACTATACCATAAATATCTCTTTTTCCTAATGGCGCCAATACCAAAGCACCATTTTTTAAAGAGAGCGATGAAAAGTATGTTAAAACTTGAGGGTTGGGAAGAGGAATTTTAGTAATGGGTATGATTTTAACAAGTTTCATATTGCTTGACAGTTGTTTATTAAAAGTGATAAGCGAATATCAGAAGTTAGATGTTAGTGTTAGCAGTCGAGCATTAACAAGTAGTAAAGTAGATATTAATTATTATACTACTTTATTGCAAAGATAAAAGGGTTACCCTTGTGGATAACCCTTTGTTTTTTTACTGAGAATTTTGATTTTCCTTTTTCGTTATGCTATTTCTAATGCTTCTCAACCTTTCAATTTTCACTTCTATGTTCCCGGGGATACGGTCTGCTCTTCCTTCCGGATCCTGAAACTCCAAATACAAGTTTTTTATTCTTTCGTCTATCATTTCTTTTGTTATTTCCGGCATTATTTCCTCCTAGTATTCTATTTCATATAAATATCATACATCATACATCATACAATCATACAATCATACAATCATACAATCATACAATCATAAACACCACCTCCTTTCTTTTCTTTTTTTCTTTTTTCGAATCTAAACCGTTAGGGCTCAGACCCGTTTGCTATTATTATATACTTTTATTCTTCTCAAGTCAACCCGCATAAAATAAAACTTGAAACAACAGGCAAATTCTAAATTCAAAATCAGTTTAGCGCAAAGCTCAAAGCGTAAAGCTACAATCTTTAAATTCCAAATTACAAATTACAAATTACAAACAATATCAAATGACCAAAATTCAAAATTCAAAACAAAATTAAGAAATTAAAGTTTTGAATTTTGAACATTTGAATTTTGAATTTGTTTAGAATTTGGTGCTTTGGATTTTGGATTTAATTATTTTTGCACTTTGCGCTTTGAGCTTTCCGTTTAAACTTATTCTAATCTCTGCAACTCTTCCTCTAAAACCTTCTCAAATATCTCATAAGGTTGATTTCCTTCTATTTTCTTGTGATTCACAAAAAAACAAGGTGTCCCTTCTACGCCGTCTTTTTTTCCTTGCTCGTACCACTCTTTAACTTTCCATTCATATTTTTTGCCCCGCAAACATTTTGAAAATTTATCTTCATCTAAACCAACATCCTGCGCAAACGTTTCCAAATTCCTAAATACAATTTCCTCTATCTTGTCTGTATCAGAATCTTCAACTTTATTTGCATCCCTTATTATATCTATTATATGCTCAAACAAATAATTATGATATTGCCAGAATTTTCCCTGTTCATTTGCACACAATACTGCTTCCCCAAATTCATATGGGGGGTATATTCTTGGAACCAATTTAACCTTTCCCTTTCTAATATATTTCTCTGAAATTTTTGGCAAAGTATCATAATGAAAATTTCTACAATGTATGCATAGATAAGAAAAATATTCTACTATAGCAACGGGAGCATCTGGATTTCCGAAAACGGGTTCATTAGCATAATTTTGTCCAGCTGGCAACAAGATTCCCGCAGAATAATAAGAAGGCGATTTATTAGAGCCAGTAAATTTATGAGAGCCGGTGAAATAGATTACTATAACAGAAACCAGAATTATTAATATTAAAATAATAAAAATATATTTCTTCATTACATCTCCACAATATTTTTTAGTCCACAGAACGTTCTATGGACTGAAATTCCTTATTAAAAAATTTTAGGAATTCAGTACCATAGACTGTTCTATGGTACTGTTTTAGTACCATAGACTGTTCTGTGGTACTGT
>JAGGTM010000091.1 GCA_021163745.1 bacterium | reverse complement strand
ATTTTAAGTTTATTTATCAACTTTTCGTGAGGCCTCTCCAAAATATCTTTCAAAAATCTATCATACATATCAAAACGATATTGAAATTCCTCCGGACTCATAATTACATAATCAATTTCCTTCCCCACTTCCGCTTCTAAATCTTTTATCAGGCTGCTTAATTTCTTTTTCTTAAGATGACTTCCAACAATTAACATATCTACTCTGGCATTTTCCAAATTTATAAATACCCCTGACAAAATAGCTAACTTAATCACTCCTATTTTCTTTAACTTGGCTAAAATTTTCTTTTTAGAAGCAGACGGAGATTTTAATACAAGAGTTTTTAATTCATTATAAAAATCAAAATTCTGATTAACAAAATAAAACTTTTTTTTCTTCCGAATCTGAGTACTTAGGAGACCGATGTTCAGTAATTTTTTAATTTGAGTAATACATTGCCTAGAATTACTTTTGGTACGTCCGGCTATCTCTTTGAGCGTAAACTTTTCTTCCGGGTTCCGTAAAAACAAACGAAGAAGTTTCACCTTTAATGGAGAATCAAATAATTGTTCTAGTATTTGTGAAGATGAACTCACGAATTTAGCTAATATTCAAATCACTAATTTACGCTAATGTAGCGTATTTACGCGCATATTAACGTATATTAGCGTGATATTAGCGAATATTAGCGAATTAATTTATTTAATTTCTACTGTCGCGCCCACCTCTTCCAATTTCTTCTTTATCTCCTCTGCCTCTTCCTTTTTAACCCCCTCTTTTACAACTTTAGGAGCTCCTTCTACTAAATCTTTTGACTCCTTCAGTCCCAATCCGGTTATTTCTTTCACTGCTTTAATTACGGAAATTTTTTGGGAACCAGCAGATTTAAGTTCCACATTAAAGGAAGTTTTCTCTTCTCCACTACCCTCACCAGAAGCAGCCCCAGCAGAACCACCGGCAGGAACAAAAGCACCCCCAACAGGAGCGGCACTCACCTTAAATTTTTTCTGTAAAATATCTACTAATTCAGCTAAATCAGAAACGCTTAAACTCTCAATACTCTTAACAATATCTTTAAACTTGTCCGGTATTTTAATTTCATCTTTTTCTTTTTCTGTGGTTGTATTTTCTGTGTTCATGCTATTATTTAAAAACCAGAGACCGGGAATCAAGAATACTCCGCATAATATATCTTATTCATGATTCGCCATTCCCTGATTTATGTTACTTAATACAAGTATTAACCTTTGCAGGTTCCCCTGCAAAGAGTAAACAAGCCCATATAAAGGCGAAGAAAAACCATTTACTAACTGGGCCAATAATTCCTGTTTTGATGGAAGTTTAGCTAATTTTTCAATTTCTTCTTTTTCCACGACCTTTTTATCTATTATTCCTTTTAAAATTTTCATATTCTCATTCTCTTTGCAAAACTTATAAATGGTTTTTGCGGAAAGAATCTCATCGTTATACGAAAAAACTATACCTATTTGTCCGGAAAGTTCTTCTGTTTTGAGGTCATTTATATCGCATTTCTTTAGAGCCAAATCGATTAATGTTTTTTTAGCTACTAAATACCTCATGTTCTCTTTCCTTAGCTCCCTTCGCAACTTTTCTAAATGAGAAGTTTTCAGCCCTGTAAAATCAGTAAAAATAACCGCTTTTTGTTTTGAAAAGTTATCTGTTAAATCTTTAAGAATTTGTTGTTTTTTTTGTTTAGAAATCATATTTATATAAATCTAAATTAAAAAAAACCGCGGAACTCCGCAGACATTGCCATATTTATTCTATTAATCTTTCCTCGGCAGGAATTTAATTGCTCATTTATTGTATGGCAAACCTGCTGTCTACGGAAGTTTAATATAGTTTAATTAAATTTTATACTTCTTATTTTTTTTGTCAACTCTTTCAGCATCAGAATCTTATCTTCAGCTTTACTAAGATAGTACTCTCAAAAAAGACCTCCAAAAGTTATCTTAACTTTTCCGCTATGGTTCTTCCAAACTCAGAAGCGGCAGAAGGTCCATTACCGGTAATAATCTTTCCATCAACTACAACTGACTTATCTATATAAATAGCACCGTTCTTTTTCAATTCTTCTACCGGACTTCTATCTAATACAGATGACCATACAGTTGCATTTTTCCCATTCAAAACCCCTGCTTTTGCTAAAATTACAGGAGAAATACAAATTGCCGCTAAAATTTTATTTTTTGAGACCGCTTCTCTTGCAATTCTATAAGAATCAGAATTGCCTAAATTGCTTAATGCACCTGGACCCCCTATAAAAACAATACCATCATAATCGTCTACATTCACTTCTTTTAATGTTTTTGTTATATTCACCTCTCCTCCACTTACTCCCTGCGCTGTTCCTAATAAATTACTTACCACTTCTATTTCTATCCCTGCTTTTTCCAATTCCTCTTTTGTTCCAAAATATTCTTCATCTTTAAAATCAGTAAACGCAATTATTACTGCCACCTTTTTTTTATTCTGAGGAAAAACTTGAGACTGTTCAGGCATAATCCTTGTCTCTTTTTTATGATTGACGAACCTAAAACAGAAAACAAGTCCGCCAATTATTAAAAAGAGAATTATAATTAGCGACATCTTTTTCATGCTTATTATATATATTAACATAACTTTCAAAT
>JAGGTM010000058.1 GCA_021163745.1 bacterium | reverse complement strand
TTTTATTAAGATCTTCTGATTTTACACTTGATAATCTCTCATCATCAAAATTTATATAACCAAACCTATTTTCTTTAGCCAATAAATAAGAAAAGACAGATTTTCCACAACGTCTCACTCCAGTAATTACCAAAATATTTGGGTATTTCAAAAACTTCTTTGCTTTATCTAAAAACTCTCTTTTTATTATCCTCTCTCTTTTTTCTATGGATTCTAATTCCTCTCTTTGTTCTTTTATTATTTCTCTAAAATCCATAATAGTATTCAATTATATATTTATATTAGCAAACTTTTATAAAAAGTTTACTAATACTAATAGTATACTTTTATACTATCATCCTTCCCTTAATCTGTCAACCCCTGACTGTGAGCATACTAAGATTAATCACAAATCTACACCGTAAAGTTAAAGTAATTTTAAATAACTCACAATTTCAGATTACATAGGGTAGACATAGAATTAACTTCTTGTTATTATTATAGAAGAAAAAAACGGACAGAGGAAATTCCGTTTTGTCACTTTTGAGTTGCGAAACGAGACGAAATTTCCCAATTTCTCAACTTTTTCGTTCAATAATTATGAAAAAAAGAACACATTCTCTAAAAAGGTCGGCATTTATTCAAAGTAAAACTATGAAGAAAAAGGCACTTATCTGGATTAGCTTGATTATAATTGCTGCTTTAGCAATAATAGGTATTTATTGGTTGACATCAAAAAAGAAATGGAGCGTGACAGAAACACGACAACTGGAAGATAAACTAACGGAAATCAGCAAAGATATCTCCGAATTAGAAGAACTTGGCACAGATGCCCAATTAGAAAATTTAGACGAAGACCTAACCGAATTATCGGAACCACAAGAACCTGAAAATAATTTGTCCAATGCTTCCCTAGAAAATCTGGAAAATGAGTTGGAATCTGAACTGAACAATCTTTCAAATGACCTAAGTGAATTAAACGAACTGGGGGATGATTCTTCGTTGGATAATTTAGACTCCTCCTTATCAAATCTATGAAAAAACTATTTAAAATCATCATCATAAGCATAATGGGAGCAATTGTCGCTTTATCTTGCGTCAATGCAAAAGGTATAAGAGAAAAAGATAAAGAAATTAAACAAAGATATAAACAAGCAAAAGAACAATATTTGAGGGAGGTAAATTTCTATAAGAGTTTTAGACAGCAGTTTATAAGCGCGAGAGAGAAATATAGGAAGCTTAGAAATTCAGAAAATAAATCTATCTATCAGAAAAGAGCGAAATTGTTCCTTGAGAAAATAATAGATGTTTTAATCAAACGACTGGAAGCATTAAAAAGATGGATATCCAACAGAAGAGGAATTTCAGATACAGAAAGGCAAAATATAATAGCAGAAATAGAACAAGATATTAACTGGCTTTCTTCAAAGAAATCGGAAATACCGAATGCATCTCCTGAGGAAATAAAAACCACAGCAAAACAAATAAGGGAATATTGGAAAAATCATAGAATAAGAATGAAAAGAATAATCTGTAAAATCTGGCGAGCAAGATTATCATGGACAATTGAAAGATTTGAAAATGTATCAGAAAGAATATCCGATAAAATAGAAAAATTAAAAGAAGAAGGCAAAGATACTTCTAAATTAGAAGAATATCTTAATGAGTTTAATAAGAAAATTGAATTAGCAAAAGAAAAATGTGAAGAAATTAAAGAGAAATGCGAAGGAATTTCCAATCTAAAAGAGGCAAACCAATTTTTTTCCCAAGTACATCAGTTTGCAAAACAGGTAAACTCATTTCTTAAGCAAGCGCATAAGAAGCTTATAGAGATTGTAAAGGAGTTAAAGAATATGGGCTAACTGAGATATAGTTTAAAAGAAAAACTTAAAATCCGGCCATTGTGCCGGATTTTAAGTTTATCCAAACTCTCTGGAGCAATAAATAGATTTGTGTTAAAATAAAATAAATGAAAAAATATAATATTAAAATATTCTATGCTATTTCTTTTGCGTGGCAATTAGGATTTTTAATTGCTATACCATTAGCAGGATTTATATTTTTAGGATTTTACTTGGATAAATTTTTCCACACCCATCCATTCTTCCTTATAGGAGGAATTATAATAGGAATTATAACTTCTATATATGAAACCTACCATTTAATTGTTCCTCTAATAGAAAAATATGATTCACATTAATTTTCAGCCAGAATATATACTAAAATTTGGAAATATTTTTTTAAGTAACACTATTATCACTTCTTTTTTGGTAACAGGTATTTTGATAATTTTATCCTTAATAAGTTATATTTTCAAAAAAAGGAGTAAAAATTTCCTTATTAGCAAAGGAATAAAGATAATAATTTTTGAACTATTAAAAATAATTGATTCCATAACAGGAAAAAGAAGCATTTCTAAAAAAATACTTCCTATAGTAGCAACATTTTTCTTGTTTATTATAAGCGCAAATCTTCTTGCTTTAATGCCTGGATTTCTTGGTTCTTTATTTGTAAAAACCCCCAAAGGAAATTTCCCTCTCCTTCGCTCTCCAAATAGTGATTTAAATACCACTTTAGCATTAGCAATTTTTTCTGTTGTATATATACAATTTTTCTCTATATCTGTGTTGGGAATTAAAAAATATATCTCTAAATTTTTAAATATTTCTAGTCCAATAAAATTTATATTAGGATTTTTTGAACTAATTTCAGAAGCAACAAAAATTCTTTCTTTTTCCTTCCGATTATTTGGAAATATATTCGGCGGAGAAGTACTTCTTATTATAATTGCCTTTTTAGTTCCTTATATTTTACCTGTTCCATTTATGATTTTAGAAGTATTTGTAGGAATAATTCAGGCATTTATTTTTGCGATGCTAACTTTAACTTTTATAAAAACAAGCATAGTTTTACACTAAACTATCTTAAAGGTCGCTAATATATAACATAATTTTAAAATCTATGCTAACACATCCATCAGCATTTACAATGGCAATAGGGACTATAGGACCGGGTTTGGCTATTGGAATAATCGGGGCTGCTGCATTAATTGCTATGGCAAGAAATCCAGAAAATTCTTCTAAAATCCAGATTACTATGATAATTGCAATTGCCTTTGCAGAAGCAATAGCAATTTATGCATTAGTAGTTGCATTAATTCTAAAATTCGTCTCTTAAAATGCATTTCTTAGGAAAATTGGGTATAGATATTAAGCTTCTAATTGCTCAAATAATAAACTTTGGGATACTTTTATTATTACTTAAAAAACTTCTTTACAAGCCAATTATAAAGAAAATAGAAGAAGAGGAAAACCAGCTTCAGCAAGCAAAAATTCAACAAGAAAAGTTAAAAAAAGAAAAGGAAGAATTTAGAATACTGAAAGAAAATGAAATAAAAAAAGCAAGACAAAGGGCAGAAGAAATTATAAAAGAAGCAGAAGAAATTGCTTTTAAAATAAGAAAATCATCCCAAAAAGAGGCAGAAAATGAGATAAAAAGAGTGATAAAATATACTGAAGAAAAATTAAAGTTGAAAAAACCGGAAATAGAAAAAGAAATTATTTTGAACCTAAAAAGACAAATAGGAAGAAATTTTAGTCAATTATTTAACTTATATTTTACTCCAAATCAGAGGAAAAAAATTGATAATATTTTCTTTGAAAAACTTGTAAATCATCTTCGAAATCTAAATGTAGAATCAAATCAATACAATTTAGAAAAAATAGAATATATATCATTGGAATATACCTCATTAAACAACTCGCAATTTAAAAAAATAAATGAGATTATTTCAGAAAAAATTAAACTCCCTATAAAAATTGAAAAAAGAAAAAATACAAAACTTATTTCTGGATTTAGATTAGAAATTCTAGGAAATGTAATAGAGGCAAATTTAAAAAATTTATTATATGAAGCGAGCAAGATCAAGCAAAAATAATTTTTTTGGCATAAAAGAAATAGGACATATTTACTCTTTTTTTGCGGGGGTAGGAAAAGTAAAAGGACTTCCTAATGTAGGAATGCATGAGGTTTTAATTGACCAAAATGGAAAAGAAATAGGAATAGTAATTGGTTTTGATGAAGAATTTGTAGATGTGTTATTTTTTGACACAAATATTCCGCTAAACAAGCCGGTTTTTAGAAGTTTTAGACCTTTTTCAATTAATGTTTCTGACGCTTGTATAGGAAGAGTTATCGATGGTGTAGGAAAACCATTGGATAATTTAGGAGAATTAACAGGAGAAAAATATCCTGTATTTCGCAGTGCTCCATCTATAATTGAAAGAGAACCTGTTTCTGTTCCTTTAACTACAGGAATAAAACTAATAGATATCACTCTACCAATTGGTAGAGGGCAAAGAGAGTTAATAATAGGAGACAGAAAATTGGGAAAAAGCACTATTGCTATTGATATAGTGTTAAATCAAAAATATGCAAATCCTCCTGTTTACTGCATTTATGTAATTTGCGGACAGAAACAAAGAAAGTTACACGAACTTATAGATATATTTAACCGATATGAAGCGTTTACTTATAGCACTATTGTTTCTGCAACCTCTGATAATTCTTTCGCTTCTTTATATTTAGCCCCATTTATAGGAACAACTATCGGAGAATATTTCAGAGACAATGGAAAAGATGCTTTAATTGTTTATGATGATTTATCAAAACATGCAAAAATATACAGAGATATTTCCCTTATTCTTGAAAGAGCACCCGGAAGAGAAGCATATCCCGGAGATATATTTTCATTACATGCAGGATTATTAGAACGGTCAGCAAAACTATGTAAAAAGAAAAAAGGTGGCTCTCTTACCGCTTTACCCATTGTAGAAACCCAAGAAGGAGATATTACTTCTTTTATTTCTACTAATTTAATATCAATTACGGATGGACAAATCTATTTAGAAAAAGGGTTATTTGAAAAAGGATTTCTTCCGGCAATAAATATTGGATTATCTGTTTCCAGAATAGGAGGAAAAGCACAACCCAAACCATTAAGAAAAGTAAGTGAAGGGATCCGTCTATCCTTAGCACAGCATAAAGAATTACAAAAACTATCTCAATTGGAAACAACTCTAAGCATACAAGCACAAAAAAGAGTATTCAGAGGAGAACTAATCTTAGAACTTTTAAAACAAAAAAAACATACGAATATTCCTTGGCCCCAACAAACTATTTTAGTTTACGCAGTAGAGCAAGGATTTTTTGACGATATTGAAAAAAGCCAATGGTCTGAATTTGAAAATCTTTTACTTGAACTTATAAAAAACAAATATTTTAATATATTAGAAAAAATAAAAAACGGAATTTTTAACCATGAGATAAAACAAAAAATAAACAAAATTATTACTGACTTCAAACAAGAATTTTTGTTAACCAAAGAAGAAAATATATAAAAAACTTATATGAAAACTTATCTTAATTATAAAAATAAAATTGACGGATATATTGAAGTAAAAGACACAATTAAAACTATAGAAAAAATATCTGCAGTAAATATTCATCTTCTTAAAGAGAAATTAATAAATTTAAATAAATACATAAATGAAATTGAAAATGTTCTATCACAAATTTATCCTTTCTGTAATCATTTTAACAATCCATTTTCAGAAAGATTATCAAAAAGAAAGAAACAAAAAAGATCTCTTTTAATTATAACTGGAGAAAAAGGACTGGTAGGAAATTTATGGCATAATTTAATTGGGATTCTTCTTCAGAAAAAGAAACTATATCATTATATAATAGTATGTGGAAAAAAAGGAGCATTATATGCAAAAGAAGAAGGAATAAAATTTCATAAATTTTTCAACTTAAATTCCGGTCTACCAGAAGCAGAAATAAACGATATAGTAAATTTTGTATTATACAAATTTAAAAAAAGAGAAATTTCCTCCTGTGATATCCTTTATCCTCATTTTATTTCTCTAACAAGACAAGAACCAGAAATTCTCCAATTTCTGCCATTTAATCTTATTCCTCTACCAAAAACAAATCGCAATTTAGGTTTTCCAATTTTTGAACCAAATAAAGAAAAACTTTTTAACTTCATTTTGGAAAAATATATTATAGCAATTTTCTATAAAATTATATTTGAAAGCAAACTTTCAGAATTCTCTGCAAGAACAGTAAACACAGAAAATGCTTCAGAAAAAACAAAACAGTTAATAACAACTTTATACCTTAAATACTTTAAAGAAAGAAGAACAAATATTACCAAAAAACAACTGGAAAGTTTTGTAGTGCATAAACTAAAAACATAAATTATGAAAAAAAATACAAATACTTTAGGAACTATAATTTCATTCAAAGGAGGAGTGGCAGAAATTTTTTTCGAAAAACAAACTCCTCCATTGCATTCTCTTCTAAAAATTAAAGGGAAAGAGATTTTTTTTGAGGTGGTAGAACAAAAATCACCAAAAATATTAAGAGCAATTGCTCTATCTGAAACAGAAAAAATAAATCGAGGAGATAAAACAAAAATGATTTCTAAAAAAATATCTGTAAAATTAGGAAAAAATATTTTAGGAAGAATGTTTAACTTATTTGGAGAGCCCATTGATAATTCATATTTTAAAGGAGAGATAGAGTATCCAATCTATGGGAATAAAGAAACGAAATCAAATATAACAAAACCTTCTTCTTCTTATATTATAGAAACAGGTATAAAAATAATAGATCTTTTAACTCCTGTAAGGAAAGGAGATAAAATTGGCCTTTTTGGAGGAGCAGGAGTAGGAAAAACTATACTTATAACAGAATTAATGCATAATATTGCCTTAAAAAAATTAGGATATTCTGTATTTGCAGGAATAGGAGAAAGAATAAGAGAAGGAAATGACTTATATCTTACATTGAAAAAATTAAAAGTGCTTAAAAACACATCTCTTTACTTCGGAGAAATGGATAAATCTCCTGGAATAAGAGCAAGAATTGGACTATCTGCAGTTTCAGCATGTGAGTTTTTAACAAAAAAAATGAAAAAAGATGTTTTTCTTTTTATTGATAATATATTCAGATATGCTATGACAGGAATGGAAATAGGAGCAATTTTAGGAAAAATACCCTCAGAATTAGGATATCAAGCAACATTAGAATATGATTTCGCTGTTTTGCAAGAAAGAATAAAAGAAATAAAAAATAATGCTATAACCTCAATTCAGGCAGTATATGTGCCTGCTGATGACTTAACTGATCCTGCGGTAGTAACTGCATTTTCTCATTTAGATGGCTTTTTAGTCCTATCAAGAGCCATTGCAGAAAAAGGAATATACCCTGCTGTGGATCCTCTTCGTTCTTTTTCTTCAGCATTAGATGAAGATATTGTAGGAAAAAGACATTATAAAATAGCAAAAGAAACAAAAGCAGTATTTCAGAAATATCAAGAACTATCTCATATTATTGCTATTTTAGGAATAGATGAACTATCTCGCGAAGACAGAAAAATTGCAAAAAGAGCAGAAAGATTACAGAGATTTTTAACTCAACCATTATTCACTACTAAAGAATTCAATAATAGAGAAGGAGTATATGTGCCATTAGAAGACACATTAGCAGGATGTGAGAGGATTTTGTCCGGAGAATTTGACAACACAGAATTGCAAAAATTCTATATGATAGGTAAAATAAATGAGGTAAAATAAAAAGACAACATTAATCTATTGTCTTATTATTACATCTATTACTTGCTTTATAATATCTTTTAAAAAAATAAAAATATACAAAGGGGTAAAAATTGTCACTTTACCTGGAGTAGTGGGAAAAATGCAGGTTTTATTGAATCATGCAGAAAGTTTTATTTTGCTCAAAAAAGGAAAAATTATAATAAAAAATACAAAAAAGAAAGTAATAAATATATCAAAAGGTTTATGTTACATTAAAAATAATAACATAAAAATATTTCTTTAAAATAAATGCAATAATCTATCTACAAGTACTCCATTTATAATTGAAAACAAAATTAGATAAATAGTAAAAACAAAAGTAAATTTTATTCCAAAATAATAAATCATCATAGGCATTAAAAATATTTTCACTGCCCGTGAATATAAAAAACATGCCATTAGAGAATTTTTCATTCCCCTATTTTTCAAATCTGATATAACGGGATACCACATATAAATAGGTCCTGTAGACAGAATTCCGGCAAAAATTGCAATAATCCAACCTTTTGCCCCTGCTTCTTTCCCAAGAAATTTCAAAATTGTTTTTTTATCAATAAAAAGATTAATTAATACCATTATCAAGAAAACTAAAAATAAAGCAGGAAAAAGTTTAATAATAAAATTTAAAAAACATCTTAAAGAGCGAGAAAAAATAGAGAAACTAAAAATAAATATAATAATATATAACAAAACTACTCCATAAAGAAAAATCCACTTATTAGCAATTTTTTTCAATTTATCAACAATCATATTAAAAAAGACCAAGAGTTAAATATATTAGAATAGAAATAATTATTGACAACAAGAAACTTACTGCATTCCTTATAATGGCAAATTTCTTTCCTAAAACCAAAGATTCCATAGGCAATTGCGCTATTCCTACAGTAACCCAACTAATCATAAAAGAAATAACTGCAACTTCGCTTATCCCTCTTTCTATAAACTCCCCTCCTAAAATATAACTTAGTATAGGATTTCCGATTAATATACTTCCTGATATTGCTCCTAAAAATGGATCTACAAAAGGATTATTGGTAAATATGTTTAAGAAAAAATTAGATGGCGTAACTATAATTACAAAACTTACCAATAATAATACTCCTATTAAAATAGGCAAGATATTGCCAAAAGTAGTTGCAGATTTAATTATAGATTGTTTCAACCTTTTAAACATAAATGCTTTATAAATTTAAAAATCCTAAAACAATCAAATTAATTGCCTCTTTTTCGTTCAATCCCCTTGTTCTTAAATAAGTAAGTTCCTGCTCAGAAATTCTTCCAACGGATGCCTCGTGAGTAATTTGTGCATTTTTATCTCTGCAAGTTAATTCCGGAATTAAAGAAATCTCTGACTTCTTATCTGTCAAAAGTCCTTGGCAATCTAAATGCCCTTTGCCGGCCGCTTCTGCTATTAATCTGCTTGCTCCCTTTATATGTGTATTTTCTCTACCGACTACCCTTAATCTCACTATTCCCTGAGCATCTTTTCCTTTTAAAAACACAGAATCATCTAAATTTATTTTTGAGTTAATTCCTTTAATATTTATTTTTAAATCGGAAGAAGATCTGTTCCTGCTTATAACCTTTGTCTTTAAATTAAGAATCTTTGGAGAAAATAAATTAGAATAAGAATAAGATAAACGAGAACTCTCTTCTAAAATAAACTCGTAATCAGAGGAAACTTCATCATTGTTTCCCCATTTATGAATATGGGAATACTCTAAACTACTATTTTCTTTAAGAACTATTTTCCCGTAAGCAATATGTGTTCCTGTTAAATTATCCTTTTCTGTCATACATGCTGTATTTGCTTTAATTTTTAATCCTTTTTCAATTATAAATAAATTAGTTAAAATCTGAGAAACTTTAGTAGAACAAATACTAATACAGGTCTCTAAAGGAAAATCTATTTGTTTTTTTACCCAAATAAAATATCCTTCTTCTGGTTTTCTTCTAAAAAACTCTTTTATAAATTTATATTTCTTAAAGGCCTCTAAAATAGGCATAATAATTATGCCATTTTCTTTTTTTATTTCCACATAATGATCCTTTTGAAAATAAATTACTTTTTGAGAAAAAGCTCTATTTAACTGCGCGCTGTTTACATTTTTCATAACCATATTTTTTTATTGTCCTTAAAACTTTTTTAAAATCTTTTTGCTTACATACAATTTTCCCATCTACCATTATATTAGTTAAATCAGGTTTCAAAAAATTTAAAATTTGACCCAGATGGGTAATTAAAAGAATGGATACTCCTTTTTCCGCTAATTCTTTTTTTATAATTTTTGAAACTTTCTCCAATTTTTTAATATCTAAACCAGAATCAATCTCATCAAAAATCACCAATTTCGGATGTAAAGAAAGAATTTGTATAAGTTCTGATATTTTCTTTTCTCCACCAGAAAGACCCAAATTTACTTCCCTTTCCAACAATTCCTTCCCTTCAGAAATTTCAATCTCTTTATAAGAAATCTTTTTTAGAAGTTGAGAGAGTTTAATGCCTTTAATTGTTGGTGGATTTTGCCAAGCCAGACTTAAGCCAAGTTTAACTCTTTTTTCAGGGGTAAAATTAGTAATATCATACTTACCAAATAAAATTTTTCCACAAATTACTTTATACCGCGGATTTCCCAAAATAGAATGCGCTAAAGTTGACTTTCCGCTAGCATTCGGACCTAAAAGAGCCTGCACTTGCCCAGATTTTATCTCTAAATTAACTCCCTTTAAAACTTTCTTATTATCAGCTTTAACCTTCAAATTTTTGACTAATAAATCCATAAAAATACCCCTCCCCCTCCTATATCCTCTCCTCCGACTTATGTCGGAGGGGAGGATTTGAGGGGGGGTTTCACCTATATCCCCCTCCCTCTGGGAGAGGAAGGATTTGAGAAATTCTTACCTTAATCCTCCCCATCCCTGTGGGAGAGGAAGGTGTAGGTGGGGGAGGGTATTTTACATTTTGGATTTTGATATTGATTTGGAACAATTTGGAACACTTTGAAATAATTTGGAATAATTTTTAAATTAGCTTTAAGCTTTACGCTGTAACTTTGCCTGCCCCGTAGAAAGCCGTAGGCTTTCTACGGGGCGCTTTGAGCTTCGAGCTTTACGCTTAATTTATTATGCTTCGAGCTTTCGAATCATTGTTCCACCTACAACTTACTATATTTTTTAATAACTAAAGGTATAAAATTAAAAATATCTGATGCTAATACTCCTTCTGTGCATTCTTCTCCTGCTAACTGACCTGCTTTGCCATTGATAAATGCTGCTGCTTTAGCTGCTTTAAAGCCATCAATTCCTCTTGCTAAAATTGCTCCTAAAATTCCTGCTAAACTATCCCCAAAACCACCTTTAGTCATAAAAGGAGAACCGGTTTCATTTATGTCAATTTTTCTTCCATCAGAAATAACATCAATATGTCCTTTTAATAAAATCGCACATCCTAATTTTTTTGCCCATTTTTTGACTTTCTTTTTTCTATCTTCTATCTCCGGCTTTATTTTTTCTTTGGTTAAAATCTCAAACTCATATGAATTCGGAGTTAGAACTATTTTTTTTCCTTTGACTATCTCTTTTTTAAAAGATATTGCCTTTATTCCATCAGCATCGAGAACCATAGGCAAATCTATTTTCTCAATAATTTCATATACTGCTTTAAAAGTTTCTAATGATTTTCCTAATCCGCAACCCAAAACCACAGAATCAAAATTTTTCGCCAATCTTAAAATAAAATGGACATGCTTAACTCTTAAATTATCTCCCTCTAAAGGGTGACAAATCATATCAGGTAAAAAAGAAGCAGCAATATCCATTGCTCTTTTAGGGCCTACACAAACCGCCAAATCTGCGCCCGCTCTTAAACAAGAAATAGCATTAAATATCGGAGAGCCAGAATATCTTTTAGACCCAGCAACAATTAAAACATAACCATTTTTCCCTTTATGGGTCCATAAATCTCTTTTTGGATAAATGCTTTTTAAATCCATATTTTAATTTTACTATTCTAATATAAAAAAATAAAGGGTTGATTTTATTAATAGATTCAATATTATACTTTATAGATAAAAAGTTCTTTTAAAGGAGGTGGAATATGAGGAATTTTTCTTTTTTTTACGGAAGTTTGTTTTTGATGATTATCGCAGGCTGGCTTACAAGAATATGGTATGATATCGGAGGCATCGCTGGAATAAAAATAGAAATAATAAGCGGAACTGTTATTTTTCTCTTGTGGTTTTGTGTCTGTGTAATTAAATGGAAATGGAGGGGGTTATTAGTCGATTTATTTATTGCATTCCTGATTTTTATAATATCTACATTTTTAACGTTATCTTGTATACCAGAATAAATGACTAAAAAACTGCCAGAATATAATGCTCTGGCAGTTTTTTAAATTCTTCTATACTTTCCCCCATGTCTTACCCTACACTACGGCTATTAAGTCGTGGTGTAGGGTAAATATTAAAAAGCTTTGCTGTCAAGAGGGGCTCTTCAAAGTTCGGCTTGTTGCCAGGTGGGTGTCCGCACGCTATACCCACGGGTATAGCAAATTTAGGACTCCCTTAAAATACGACTTGACCCAAAACCTCAAAAGAGCATCTTGAGCAGCAAAGCTATTATTATAATATACCAATCCGTCCTTTTGTCAATCTTGACAGAATTAAAATATATTTTAATAATTTAGTTTATCTTGAATGCTTTTCTCTCCACTTTTCTATCTTTTTATGATCACCAGACAAAAGAACTTCGGGAACTTTCCATATTCTCTTTCTGCAAAACCTTAATGGACAATTTTCCCATATCTCCTTTGGTTTGAAAACAGATGGTCTGGTATATACCGGATAACTTGTGATTTTGTCAGGAAATCTTTTTTGCTCTAAAGAATAAAT
The DNA here is from genome assembly GCA_021163745.1 of bacterium. Taxonomy (GTDB): domain Bacteria; phylum Patescibacteriota; class Minisyncoccia; order Portnoybacterales; family JAGGTM01; genus JAGGTM01. Next base: position 24,875 of record JAGGTM010000058.1, on the reverse strand, counting down.
ATTTCCCAAAACATTTGGGACAAATCTTGATACCGCATCTACCACTACAATAGCTGGAATTTCTCCCCCGGTTAAAATATAATCACCTATAGAAATCTCTTCATCTGCGATATACTTTGCTACTCTCTCATCTACCCCCTCATATCTCCCGCAAATCAAAATCAAATCATCAAATTTAGAAAATTTTTCTGCTATTTTCTGATTAAAGCTCTTCCCCTTAGCAGACATTAATATAATACTTTTTTTGCTTTTTTTAGAAATAACCTCTGACTCTATTTTTTTAATTGCCTTAAATATTGGTTCAACCATTAATACCATTCCCGGTCCTCCCCCATATGGTTTATCATCTACACTTTTATGTTTATCCTTGGTAAAATCTCTTAAATTATAAATTTTTATATCAATCAGTCCTTTTTCTTTCGCTCTTTTAAGAATGCTTTCTTTAAAATAACATTCAAATATATTGGGAAAAATTGTAAGGATATGAAATCTCATATATTTAGAAAGCGTACAGAAAAGAAAAACCACACTAATATTTTAGCGTGGCTTTTCCGTCTCGTAAACCCTACACCACGGCTGTTTGTCTTGTATCAGGACTTTATGGTCCTAGTGCGAGGTTAGACCGTAGTGTGGGATAAAATTATAACTTTAATTCGTCTACTACTTTATCTACATCCTTATCATTAGATGATGCAGATTCAGTAGAGCTTGTTTCTGGAGTTCTTTTTCTTCCTCCTTCGGGCTCCTCTATTTTGAAATTAATGCGAGCACGGTTCTTTAGTCCAATTACTCGCAATAAAGTTCGAATAGCCCTTGCGGTTGAACCCTGTCTTCCGACTAACTTTCCCATATCTTCGGGGTTCACCTTTACGCTTAACAACACTCCCATTTCGTCCACTGTTCGGGTAATTTCGACATCATCCGGATGATCTACAATTGCCTTAACAGTGAACTCCAGAAATTCTTGGTCAACAGGTAACTTAGCCATATCTGTTTGCTCTGAATTTCTCCCGCAAATAAGATTATTCACGGGTAAATTCTTCTCCAATTTAAATCAGACAATTCGACCTTTTCTATAGTTTATTCTATCCCCTTATTTATAATTTGTCAATATTTTAGATTTTTTACTAAAAAGTGTGATGGAAAACTTAAAAATAGCATATGTCATAGCATATGCTATTTAATAATATCAAATTTTAAAATAAAGTAAAAATTCAGTTTTTTGATCATCAATTTCTTTGAGCCATCTGATTAATATAAATCTCTGTCTCTAAAGTAAGTTTTTTAGTAATTAGCTCCTTTTATCTTTCAATTCCAAAAAGTTAACATTATCTAAATTAAAAAGTCAATTTTTTAGAAAAGGAATTACCAAAGCCCAAAAAATCATTATAAAAATTTTAAAATTGCTTGGACTAACTTTTTTGGATCATGACGGACAAAGCTTCTTGCAATGGAATCTGCGGAATCTTTTTGATAAATTTCCCCAGAAAGAAGATTAAATCCATAAAATTTAGCGGAAATTCCATTAACTTTTCTAAACTTTGGAGGTTTGCCTTCTTTTTTGTATTTTTCCAAAAGCAATGGTGACGGTCTTTTTCGATTATAAATCACAATATCAATCATTCTTGAAAAAGTATATTTTTCAATTATTTTTAAATAATCATCAATAAAAAAACCATCAGTATGACCAATTTTGTTCATTAAATTAACTACTAAAATTTTTTTAGCCGGAGATTCCTCTAAACTTTCAACAATCCCTTTAACTAAAAAATTTGGAATTAAAGAACAATAAAGGTTTCCTGGGCCAATAACAATTAAATCTGCTTTTTCAATTGCCTCTTTTGCTTTTGGATTTACTCTTGCAGGATGAGAAAGACAAAGTTTTTTAATTCCCACTTTTTTAATTTTTTTAGAAGTATTAATATTATGTTCGCCGTAAATTATCTGAGAATTATTTAATTCTGCAACAAGATCAATTTTTTCTAAAGTTACTGGAATTACTTCTCCTTGAATCCTAAAAACCGAACTAATCTCTTCAATTGCTTTTTCTAAACTTCCGGTCATTCCTTCTAATGCCGAAAGAAATAAATTTCCTAAGCTATGACCTGCTAAACTTCCTCTTTTGAATCTCCAATTAAAAAGTTTTCTCATTGTGAGAGAGGACTCCGAAAGAGCTACCAAACATTGCCTGATATCTCCAGGAGGTAAAACTCCCAGCTCATCTCTTAAGCGTCCAGTAGAGCCACCATCATCAGCCATAGAAACAATTGCTTTCAATGAAAAATTGAATTTTTTTCTAAATTCTTTTAAACCGGACAAGACCGTAAATTGACCAGTTCCACCGCCGATAGTAACAATGGTTTTCCTTGCTTTCATTATTTGTCAATTTCAACGCTTTTTTATGCCTATCCAAAGATTTTCCTTCTCAATACTAAATTCCTTTTCTGCTAAAAATCTTTCTCTTCTTTTGGATGCTTGTTCTAATTTAAATATATTTGTTTCTTGCTTAATAAACTTTTTCCATTTTTCTATTATGCCTGAAATAAACTCTCTTCCGCTATATCTAAGATAAATTTTCTGCCTTGGATTTAATCCTCCATCTTTTCTCATCTGCTGGATTTGTCTTATTATTTCTCTTACTATCCCCTCCTCTTTTAATTCTGGGGTAATTTTAGTATCTAACATTAGTTCATTTCCAAAACTTACTTTTTTAACATTAACCTCTTCTTTGATTAATTCTAATAATTCTTTTTCTCTTCTTAATTCATGATTCTTAATTCTCAATTCATTTAAGGGTTGTCTCACTTTAATTCCTGTCTTAGCCCTTTGGGCTAATGCTTGTTTCGTAATTTCTCTCACCTTTCGCATCTGCTTTTCCAGTCTCGGATTTATTAATCTCTTATCTGGCTTAGGATAATCACAAAGATGGACGGACTCCGGAATAGCGAGGCGAAGCTCCGCGATTGTTGCAAAACTGCTTCGACTTATTATCTTGGTTAAATCTCGGTATAATTGCTCACTAATAAATGGACAAAACGGAGCTAATAATTTAGTTAAATTTAAAAGCACATAATACAAGATCTGACTTGCTTGATTTTTTTCTTTCTTTGAATTCGGCTTCTGAAACCTCCTTCTTGAACGTCGTACGTACCAGTTAGATAACTCTTCTACAAATTCTTTTATCAATCTTGCAGAAGAAACTACATCATACTTCTCTAAATTTCTTATAACTTTATAGTTCAAATTATGCAAACGCGAAATTATCCATTTGTCCAATAAACATAAATTTTGGATTCTGGGCTTGGGGCTTATGTCTTTCTCAGCATAGGTTGAAAAAAAGATGTATGTATTCCATAAAGTTGCAAAAAACCTTCTATAGAGGTCCTCTATATCTTTGAAATCAAATCTTTTCGGCTCTCCCACTGAATTTATAGTATAAAAGTAAAACCTTGCTGTATCTGCTCCATATTTTTCAATTATCTCCTCCGGTATTATTATATTGCCTCTGGATTTAGACATTTTCTGGCCGTTCGCGTCTAAAACAATGCCGTGAGAAATTACATTTTTATAGCATGGGCCTAGGTCCAATAAAGTAGAAACTGCTAATAGAGTATAGAACCACCCTCGGGTCTGATCAATGCCTTCGCAAATGAAATCAGCTGGAAAATTAAGTTTTTTAATTAATTTTTCTAAATTTTGAGCTTTGGATTTTGGTCTTTGGGCTCGGGCGAAGGCAAACGGAAAGTGAGCTTGAGCAAATGGCATACTTCCAGAATCAAACCAGCAATCTATCACCTCATCTACTCTTTTCATAGCTCCCCCACATTTATTGCACCGAAAAGTAATTCTGTCTATATATGGCCGATGTAAATCTTTAACTTTCTTATCACTTAACTCTTCTAGTTCATTAATTGAGTCAATTACTATTATATTATTGCATTTTTGACACTGCCAAACCGGAAGCGGGGTGCCCCAAAATCTTTCTCTAGACAAATTCCAATCTTTTACATCCCTAAGCCACTCTCCAAATCTTCCATATTTAAGATAATCGGGAATCCAGTTAATCTTTTTGTTGTTGGAAATCAATTGCTTCTTAACCGAGGTTATCTTAATAAACCAAGATGTTTTAGCATAATAAATCAAAGGAGTATCGCACCGCCAGCAAAACGGATAGTCGTGATGATAAATTTCTTTTTTATAGAGTAAATTTCTATACTTAAGATCAGCAATAATTTCATTATCAGCGTCTTTTACAAACATGTTATTCCATTTGTATCCTGGAGTTCTCATTTTTCCGCTTCCATCTACGGTTAATAAAATCGGAAAAGGACTATCCTGAGCTTTTATAACTTTCATATCCTCCTCCCCAAAAGCAGGCGCAATATGGACTATTCCTGTTCCTTCGTCAGACGAAACAAAATCCCCATCTATAACTTTGTAAATACTTTTATCGAAAACACCAGACGCCCTGTAAATAGGTTCGTATTTTAATCCTAGTAAATCTCTCCCGTTTATTTCTTTGATTATCTGGTATTTCTGATCTATTACTCCCAGTCTTTCTTTATTCAATATTAATTTCTCGTCCTCATCTTCAGTTCTGAGTTTTATTATCACATATGAAAAATTTGGATTAACTGCTAATGCTACATTTCCGGGAAGAGTCCAAGGGGTAGTAGTCCAAACCAAAAAATATGTAGGAATTTTCAAATCCTTTTGCTCAATATCTGCTTCTAAACCTTTGATATCTTTAACCTTAAACTTTAAAAAAATTGCTGGTTCGGCAACTTTCTTGTATCCTTGGGCAACTTCATGAGAAGACAAAGAAGTTCCACAGCGAGGACAATATGGTACCACCTTATAATCCTGATACAACAAACCTCTTTCCCAAATTTGCTTTAAAATCCACCACACTGACTCAATATATTCATTAGAACAGGTAATATAAGAATTCTCTAAATCTATCCAATAACCTATTCTTTTGGTAAAATTCTCCCATTCTTTTTTATAGGTAAATACACTCTCTCTGCAGGTTTTTATAAATTTATCTATACCGATTTTTTCTATATCTTTTTTTGTTCTTATTCCTAATTTCTTTTCCGCCTCCATTTCTGTAGGAAGACCATGCGTATCCCAGCCTGCTTTTCTTTCTACATAAAATCCTCTCATTGTCTTATATCTCAAAATAATATCTTTAAATGCTCTTGCTAATAAGTGATGAATCCCTGGTTTGCCATTAGCATAAGGAGGTCCTTCGTAAAAAACAAACCTAGAACATTTTTTTCTGTTCTCTAAACTTTTCTGAAAAATCTTTTCCCTTTGCCAAAATCTTAATATTTTTTGCTCTATTTTTGGAAGATTCATATATAATTTTATTATAAACTAATTGGAACACAAAAGGCAACCAATAAAAATTCAAATGTCAAATCTCAAATATCAAATGTCCCGCTCCAAAGGAGCAAGGCTCGCCCAGTAAAACTGGGCGGCCCGCTCCAAAGGAGCGAGGCTCGCCCAGCCCTACCTTTGTTCCAAAGGTAGGGCTGGGCGGCAAATCCTATCTCAAATGTCAAATCTAAATAAAACAGAGAAAAATCCGAAATTCGAAATCCGAAATTTTTACCCGCCTAAATTTTACCCGCCCAAATTTCTTCGAAATTTGGGCGGGCGGGTAAAACTTAGGCGGGCAGGCAATGACCAAAATTCAAATGTTCAAAATTCAAAACTTTAATTTTTTTAAATCTTTGTTTTGAGTTTTGGATTTTGGCCATTTGGATTTGTTTAGAATTTAGGATTTTGAATTTAGGACTTAATTACTTTTGCGCTTTGCGCTAAAATTAATTTTGAATTTTGGATTTTGATATTGATTTGGAATAATTTGGAGCACTTTGGAATAATTTGGAATAATTTTTGAAATAGCTTTAAGCTTTACGCTTTAGCTTTGCACTTTGCGCTTTGCGCTTTGAACTTTGCACTTAAATTATAGTATTTATCAACAAATCCAAAGCCACTCTTGGGTTTATTTTTCCCGTTTTTATCTTTATTTCTGTCTCTAAAATTTTTTTATAGATGTATCTCAATTCATTTAAATCAAACTTATTCGAGTATCCCGTTAATTTTTTAACCACATAAGGGTGAAGATTAGTTCTCTTGTGTAAATTGTAATAAGGAACCCCTTTTTCTTGTAAATCCTTTATTTTGATTAAATTTCTCACCTGAAATGTAAGCATAGATAATAAATAAACTTCCTTCTCTCCGCGAAATAAATGGTTGTGAATTAATCTTACGGCAGTTTTTCTGTCTCTTACCGCAATTGCATCAATTGTTTTGAAAATATCTGCTTCAATTTTTCTTGATATTAAAGAATCAATATCTTTTTCTGTAATAACTTCTCCATTTTTATAAGAAATAAGTTTATCTATTTCATTAGAAACCCTCCATAAGTCATTTCCTAAAATATAGGCGAGTTTTTGGGCAGAGAATTCAGAAATAGCCCCATTTCTCTTGCGAACTTCATTTATAATCCATCTAACCAAAGAAAATTCGGATAAAGGATTAAATTGTTGATACATATTTACCTGATTTTTTATCTCTTGTTTTAGTTTTATATCATCTTTTTCGTAAATTACCACAATAACATTGTTCTTTTCTTTGAGTTTGTATTCTGACGCATACTTAAAAAATTCTTTTAAGAAATCATTATTTTCAAAAATATCTTTTAACACAATCAATTTCTTTTCATCAAACATAGAAATTGATTGTATTTTTGATTTTACCTTATCTATATCAGGCAAATTAAAAACCGCAAAATCAATACCGGTTTTGCCACTTTCTCTGTATTTTTTTATGATTTCTTTTAATTTTTGACTAGATCTATAAGTGTCTTTACCGTAAAGAAGAATAATCATAATTATAATATTTGATAATCTACCAATTTCTTCGGCAAATCAAGAAGAAATCTGGAGGGAGGATTTATGGCTGTTTTTCCGTATAGATTTCTTTTTCTCGCAAATACAATGTATAATTTCTGCTTTGCTCTAGTAATTCCCACATAACACAACCTTCTCTCTTCTTCCATTTCCTCTTGGCTTAACATTGCTCTTGAATGAGGAAATATCCCTTCCTCCATGCCCACAATAAATACTACCGGAAACTCCAAGCCCTTGGCGCAATGCAAAGTCATTAAATTAACCAAATTCTTCTCTGTTTCCACTTCATCGTTGGAGGATATAATAGAAACTTCCTCCAAAAAACGCAAAAGCCCTAATGGCGGAGTCATAGAATCATACCTCAAGGCAACAGTAAAAAGTTCCTTTATATTTTCCCACCTTCTTTCTCCTTCTTCTGTTTTATCGTCTATATAATTTCTGTAATTTATTTTCTCTATTAAAAACTCCATCAATTTACTCACAGGCATCCTTTTGCTCGCCTCCCTTAAATTATCCATTAATTTATTAAAGTTTAAAAATGGTGTATACGCCTTAACTTTTTCATCTAAGTTTTTGATTTTTCCCAATGTAATCTTTCCAATACCCCTTGGAGGGACATTTATAATTCTTTCCATAGATACCCAATCAGAGGGATTGACAATCAGTTTTAAATACGCCAAAATATCTTTTATCTCTCTTCTCTCGTAAAATCTTACTGCCCCGATTATTTTGTAGGGAATATTTGCCTTTAAAAACGCTTCTTCCACTGCCCTAGATTGTGCATTTGTTCTGTACAAAACCACAAAATCTTTAAGTTCAAATGGCAGAGAGTTTATTTCATTAACGATAAACTCTCCTTCTTGCTTCTCATCCTGAACCTGAATTACGGAAATTCTTTCTCCTCGTGGATTATCTGTCCATAATTTTTTCGGCTTTCTTCTCGTGTTTTTTATAATAATATAATGACCAGCATCTAAAATATTCTGCGTAGACCTATAATTTTGCTCTAAAACAACGACTTTTGCTTCCGGGTAATCTCTTTCGAAATTCAAAATGTTTCTAAAATCGGCATTCCTCCATTGATAAATACACTGATCGGGATCTCCTATTACACACAAATTTCTATATCTCTTCGCCAATAGGTTAACTAGCGTATATTGAGCGGTATTTACATCTTGATATTCATCTACCAAAATATATTGCCACATATCTTGATATCTTTTCAGGACATCCGGGTGTCTATCAAAGATATCCACTGTATAAAAAATCAAATCATCAAAATCTAGCGCATTTAACTCTTTTAATCTATTTTGATATTCCAAATAAATTTTTGCTACGGTTTTTGTAAAATATTCTGTTGCTTGATTAAAATAGTTATCTTTATCAATTAATTCATCTTTTGCATAAGAAATGGCAGACTTGACTGAGTTTGGCTTAAACTGTTCATCGCTGATATGTAAATCTTTCATTATTCTTTTAATTAAGGAAATCTGATCTCGTTCGTCGTAAATAATAAAATCTTTCCTATATCCAATCTTATTTGCCTCTTTTCTTAAAATTCGACAACAAACAGAATGAAATGTTCCTATGACGGGAATCCTCTTATAATGATTTATGTCTTTTATCAAATCTGCAACCCTTTTTTTCATCTCTCCCGCCGCTTTATTGGTAAAAGTAACCGCCAAAATATTTTGAGGTAAAACGCCTTTTCGAATCAAATAAGCAATGCGATAGGTAAGGCAAAGGGTTTTGCCCGACCCTGCTCCAGCAATGATTAAAAGCGGTCCTTCTGTAATACTTACCGCTTTTTTTTGTTGTGGATTAAGGCCTTTAAATAACTCCATACCTTGACTATATCACAGTTAATACAATCACTCAATTGCCCGTCATTTATGATAAAATCAATAAAAAAGATTATAAATTTCCTTAAACCAATTGCTCAAAATTAAAAAGCCGTCTTATTGAAACAAAAACAGCCCTTTAGTTCTTGCTTAATTTTCTGGGCAATTTTCCCAGAAACTACCTAAATTTTAACTTCAAAAATTTTATTCCTCTGTCTAAATCCTTTTATTAACCTAATTCTGTTTTCCGGAATTTTGAAATAATCAGACAAACACATACATACTGCTCGATTTGCCCTTCCTCCAACCGGTTTTTCTTTTATTTTGATTTCAAAACTATCTTCTGATTTTTTAATAATCTCCTCTTTCTTGGAATTTGGAAAAACTTTAACTTTAATCAACATAAACCTATCTCATTCTCAGACAAGAAAATGAAACTCTTATCTAAAAAACATTTCCTTGGTAATTGACATTTGGAGTTCTTTTACTGCATTATTAAAGCAATCACGGATTAATTCTTCCTGTTTCTCAAAACTTAAACTCGGATTCAGCTGTACTTTCTTTACTTCCATTTTTCCGTTAATAATAATCTTTACTCCATCTTTCTCTGCTATAATTTCCTCCTTGCTCAATTTATTCTGAAGTTCTTTTAGTTGTTTTATCTGTTTTAACTTATCAAACATATATATATTCTATCTGATATTCAAAAAATATTCAAATCGCAAAAGTCGAAGAAGTCATTAAAATACTTCACTCAACCGTTACCGATTTCGCCAAATTCCTGGGTTTGTCAACATCAATTTTTTTCAAGTCAGCAACATAATAGGCAAAAAGCTGAAGTGGAATTACATTTAATATTGGGGAAATTTCTTCTTTTGTTCTAGGAACCCGAATTAAGGCATCGGTTAATTTATTCAATTTTTCATCCTTTTTGTCGGTAACTGCAATAATTTTTCCTTTTCTTGTTTTTACTTCTTCCATATTATTCAATATCTTTTTAAAAGTTCTATCTTTGGGTGCAACAAAAATTACAGTTATGTTTTTATCAACCAAAGCAATTGGACCGTGCTTCATTTCCCCGGCCGGATAACCCTGAGCAGAAACATAAGAAAGTTCCTTGAGCTTTAAAGCCCCTTCCAAAGCAACAGGGAAATTTATTCCTCTGCCCAAATAAAGAAAATTTTCACTATCTTTAAATTTCTCTGCTATTTCTCTTACCTCATCTGATTTTTTAAGAATTCTTTTGATTTTTAAAGGAAGAAATTCTAATTCTTTTAAAATCTCTTTGTCTAACTTTATATTCCTTTCTTGGTTCAAAAATAAAGCAAAAAGCAAAAGAGCGACAATCTGGGAAGTAAACGCCTTTGTGCTTGCAACTCCAATTTCGGGACCGGAATGAAGATAAATTCCAGAATCTACTTCTCTACTTATTGTTGAGCCCACTACATTAACTATTCCTAAAGTTTTCGCTCTTTTAAACTTTGCTTCTTGAAGTGCCGCCAAGGTATCAGCGGTTTCTCCGGACTGAGAAATAACTATCACTAAATCATTTCCATTAATTATTGGATTTCTGTATCTAAATTCTGAGGCATAATCAACCTCAACCGGAATTCTAGTGATTTTCTCAATGAGGCATTTTCCGATTAAACCAGCGTGCCAACTTGTGCCACAGGCAGTAATAATAATTCTTTTTATTGAATTTATATCTAATTTCAAACTAAGCTTTATTTTCCCATTTTTCAATCTTCCGCGCAAAGTATTTTTTATTGCTTCTGGTTGTTCAAATATCTCTTTTAAAGTAAAATGTTTAAAATTTCCCTTCTCAATTTGATTTATACTCCATTTTATTCTATGAATTTTTTTATCAATTTCTTTCCCGTCTAATTTTTTAACCAAATAACTATTTTTTTCTATTTCCGCAACCTCATTATCTTTTAAATAAATTACTTTTCTGGTATATTTCAAAATTGCTGGTACATCTGAGGCAATAAACATTCCGTTTTTGCCAATACCAATTACCAAAGGAGAACCCTTTCTTGCGGCAATTAATTTTTCTTCATTTTTGCAAATAATTACCAGCCCAAAAGCACCTTCGACAAGTTTTATAGCTTTAACCACTGCTTCTCTTAAGTCTTGGGAATAAAACTTCTCTATCAAATGAACAATAATCTCTGAATCGGTTTCGGAAATTATTTTATGGCCCTCGCCCTCTAACATCTTCTTTAAACTTTGATAATTCTCAATTATCCCATTGTGTACTATAGCAATCTCTCTTTTACAATCTAAATGTGGGTGAGCATTAGTCTTAGAAGGCTGGCCATGGGTTGCCCAGCGTGTATGTCCGATCCCGATATTCCCTTTCATATTTCTCAATTCTTTCTTTTCTTCAAGCTCGGATATTTTCCCTCTTTCTTTGAGAATAACTAATTTCCCGTTTTTTACCACACAAATTCCACAGGAGTCATAACCTCTGTATTCAAGTTTTTTCAGCCCTTCAATTAAAATAGGCACTGCGTTTTTGTCTCCTATATATCCGATAATTCCACACATGGTATATTTCCCATTTTAACCCTATATATTATACGCTTCAATATTTATCTAAAAGTTAGAATTTCTATGCTTAAAAGAACAACAGATTTATCTTTTTCTAAAAACTATTCTCAAAATGTGTCTAATTTTATTTCATTTTTGGCAAGGATTATGTTATTTTATAGCAAAACTAACCGCACCCTATGTACCCAACGAGTCCCACCCTTGACACAAATTTTTAACAGAATATACTTAATAATGAGTTTTCATGGAAAGCATAAAAAAACTAAATATCTTTAAACTAAAACTGCTGATAGGAGCAGTTGTTTTTATTGGAATATTTTCTGTATTGCTAAAACTATGTATATCTCTGGTATACTCTAATCTAAGCAAAATTTCTGCCAAAGACACAATTATAGAAAAACAGTATATAAAGCAAATTAAACCTGGGAGAGAAAATAGAAATATAAGTTTTGTAGGTCCATACCCCAACTATTCTGCAAATATACTTGCCGTCGGTTCTAAAAATAATGAGAATAGCCTTGAGGCAATAGAAATAAATATACCAGAATTAGACAACAGCATAATTCCATATAAACCACCAATAACTCTCTCGCAATACCAGAGAAAAGAAATAATAAATTATACCGTAAAAAAAGGAGACACTTTGTCAGATATTGCTGCAAATTTTGGAATAAATGTTTATACGCTAATCTGGGCAAATAAACTAAGCTTAAACAGCGTAATCAGGCCGGGAGATGAACTTATTATCCTTCCTGTAAACGGAATTCTACACAGGGTTAGAAGCGGAGAAACAGTAAGTTCAATTGCAAAAAAATATAAAGCAGATACCAATGAAATTATTTCCTTCAACTCTTTGCCGTTGGATGGAAAAATTGGAATTGGGCAAGAAATAATTGTTCCCGGCGGAATAATACAGCCAAAACCGAAACCAAAGAGAACTTATGCTATTTACTACAATAGCAAAAATAATAAATCTACAGGAAAGAGCCATCGTTTTCCATATGGCCAATGCACTTGGTATGTAGCACAAAAAAGAGTGGTCCCTTGGGGAGGAAATGCTAAGGACTGGATCAAAAATGCCAAACTATACGGATACTCTGTTTGTTTCGGTTCCTATTGTAAACCGAAACCAGGAGCAATCGTGGTATTAAGAGACGGGGGATGGTTAGCCAGAAGATATGGCCATGTGGCTTATATAGAAAAGGTTGAAAAAAACAGATTCTTGGTATCGGAAATGAACAGAATTGGATGGGGTAAAGTGAGTGTAAGATGGATAAATCATGGAAGCGGAAATATAAGAGGGATGATTTACTGATCTTAAAATATATTTTTTCAAATTATTCCTTTGTTTTATAAGATAACGCTTCTCCTATATGAGAAGATTTTATAATATCAGAATGAGATAAATCAGCAATTGTTCGTGCCACCTTAATTACTTTATAAAATCCTCTTGCGGATAAATGCATTGCATTTACCGCATCTTTTAAAATCTCCTGTCCTTTATTTGTGATTTTGCAATATTTCTTTATCTGTCTTATATCCATCTCTGAATTAGTCAAAATATTTTCATCTTTAAACCTTTTTTTCTGCAATTCCAACGCATATTTTACCCTTTCTTTTATGCTTTTTGACTCTTCGGCAACCTTCTCCGAGCACAAGCTTTCATATTTTACTGGAGGTACTTCTATGTAAACATCAATTCTGTCTAAAATAGGAGAAGAAATCTTTCTTTTGTATCTGGAAATCTCCGACTGAGTACAGGTACATCTTTTAAACGGATTGTTAAGATTCCCGCAAGGACAAGGATTCATTGCCGCTACCAACATAAATTTAGCTGGAAAAGTAACGCTTCCCGCCACTCTAGAAACTGTAACATATCCATCTTCCAATGGTTGGCGTAATGCTTCTAACACCTGTCTATTAAACTCGGGAAACTCATCGAGGAATAACACTCCTCTATGTGATAAAGTAATTTCTCCGGGCTTAGGATAAGTGCCTCCCCCTATTAAAGAAACCGCGGAAGAAGTATGGTGAGGGGAACGAAACGGAGGAAAAACTATTAAGGGACGATTTTTAGAAAGCAACCCCGAAACGCTATAGATTCTACTCACTTCTAAAATCTGATTTTTATCCAAAGAAGGTAAAATTGAAGGGATTGACTTTGCTAAAAGAGTTTTGCCCGCGCCGGGAGGGCCTGTCATTAAAACATTATGGGCCCCAGCGGCAGCAATTTCTAAACCCCTTTTTGCACTTTCCTGTCCTTTGATATAAGCCATATCTATAAAATTTTCATTTCTTGTATTTCTTGTATAGAAATTTAAGTAACTGGATTTTCTCGGAGGAATGTCAATTTCTCCGGCCAGATAATAAGTCAACTGTTTTAAATGTTTAACTGGAATAACCTTTATTCCATCTACCAATCCTGCCTCAGAAGCATTTTCCTCCGGGACAAATATGACAGTAAATCCCCTTTCTTTAGCCATCAAAGCAATTGGAAGAATCCCCCTAATCTTTCTCACTTCTCCTCTCAAAGAAAGCTCGCCAATGAATATCTTATCTTCCAGCTTTTGGTTTGAAATAACCTGACCAGAAGTCAAAAGAAAGCTTATAGCAATGGGAAGATCATAAGAAGGGCCCTCCTTCTTCAAATCCGCAGGGGCTAAATTGATGATTATCCTTCTTTTAGAACGATAAGGAGGAATAAATCCGCAATTCTTAATTGCGGAACAAACTCTCTCCCTTGACTCCTCTATGGCCTTATCGGGTAATCCCACAATAGAAAAATTATAAAGCCCCTTTCTTAAATCTATCTCTACTTCCACAGGCATTCCCTCAAGCCCTATTACTGCTGCAGAGTAAATTTTGAAGCCCATTTGACTATCCCAATTTAATATCTTTTAAATGTCTTTTTTGAATAATATAAACAATTATACTAATTAAAATAACTATGCCCAAGCCAATGGCAATGGACTTAGAAAAAACAGAAACTTCTTTTGAACTAAGCATAAAAATCCATACAAGATAAATAATTTCCAATAACAAAGTAATACCCATAGCAAAAAATTGAAGCACTTTGGCAATAATTTTTCCTGCTTTTGCTTTTATTCCAATATCTATAATAAGCCCTAAAACAAACATTATCCCCAATGGAGAAAACAGCCATACAAATATTAAACCGATTACTATAATAATCCCGTAAAATAAACTCACCAGTGGGTTTTCCGCATTTACTCTTTTATTATCGGCCGCATCACGAACAATCAAATCATAAGTCATATCTGAAAAATCCATATATCTATGAAGATAAGTTAAATAGTATGAACTCTTAGACGGATTAATTAACGGATTCCCGTTAGTATCATAAGCAAGATTTCTAATAACTTTTTTACTTATTCGGTTCCCGTATTTTATAGTAAATCCAGGAATCTCCTTTTTATGGTCTGCGATAATATAGAGATGAATAGGAATAGAAAATTGTCTTGGATAAACTTTATGCTTCCCTTGAAATTCTGCTTCTTTCTCTGAATCCTTGTCTTCAGGTATCGGCATTACTCGAGGAGTTCGGTATCTTTCCCCTATAGAAGAAATACGCAAAGGATAAATAATTGAAGAAGACCTAAATACCAGTTTAATTGGATTCATATGCCCCTCTCTCAATTCTTCTTTTACGTTTTGAGAACTCTGCGCTTCTTTTGAAATTTTTACTGCGGTAAAATACCAATTATTGTCAATATAATCATTTAAGATATAAGATTCCTCTTCTGGGTAAACATATCCGTTTTCGTTAAGCCAGTTAACCAGTGCATGAGGGTTTTGTGCAGATAAAACAGCGATGTCATAATAATCAATTTTTTTAGTTTCTATTACTACAACCTCTTTACCGAACTCTTCCTTTGATGGATAAGCTTCAAATAATAAAGAGCGTGGTTTTTTGCTCGTTTTTCTGATAATCTCATTTAAAGAAGTGAAAATCTCATCCGATCCTTTTGTAACCTCAGGTTTGCTGGGGGTAGGAATAACCCAGCCAAATTCGCTTGCCCTTCCCCTAAAGTCAGTGGTTAAAACCAATGTTTCAACTCCATTTTCATAAAAAATTACCGCTCTCTGCCCGGTTTCGTGTATCCAATAATATGGAGGCGGAAAAATGCCTCCGTCTGCCTTAGAAATCAACGGAATAGAACAAAACAGAATAAATAAATTTAACAAAATAAGAACTCTGTAACGCATAATTTAAAATATTATATCTCCTCTATATTCTTAATCTCTCTAAGAATACAGAGAATTATTTGATTTCCGTTTAGAAATCTGTCTAAAATTTGACAATTTTAGAGTTTTATAAAAAAATAAGAATAAGCCGGTGTGGCGGAACTGGAATACGCGCACGACTCAAAATCGTGTCCCTTTTTTGGGATGTGGGTTCGAATCCCACCACCGGCACAAGAATGGCAGTTGACAATTGACAGTTGACAACTAGCTTCTTTTCTTCTCTGCTCCTTCTCTCCTCTGCAAAGAAAAATATCAAGAAAAGGCTACCCCGCCTAAATTTTGCTACGCAAAACTTAGGCGGGGCACTCGCAGACAAATACTTAACTTAAATTCCTAAAATTTTTAAAAGATCTTGTTTGCTTACTGGTCCTATTCTTAAAAATTTTGGCTTTGTCCCGGTCAAATCTAATACTGTAGAAGGCGCTTTATGTTTTACACATCCTGCATCTAAAATTAAATCTGGTCTGGGATAATTTTTAAATGCTTCTATTACGTCTTTTACGCAAACAGAAGGATTTTCTCCGGAAATATTAGCAGAAGTACAGGTAATAGGAGCATCTAAAATTTCCATTATTTTTTTACAAATTAAACAATCCGGAATACGCAGGCCAATATTATTTCTGCCTGCGGTTAAAGTTGTGGGGACAATTGATCTTTTTCTCAAAACGACGGTTATTGGTCCTGGCCAGATTTTTTTTAATATTCTTTCTATTTTATCATCTATAAAAGCAATCTCTTTTGCCATATCTATATCTTTTACCATTACCGGAACTGGTTTATTTAGCGGTCTCTTTTTTATTCTAAATAATCTTTCTACAGAAGAAACCCTTAATGCGTCTACTCCTAACCCATAAATAGTATCCGTAGGATAAACTACTGCGCCACCTAACCTTATTACCCTCACCGCCTTTTCTATGCTGTTTATATCTGGATTTGAAAAATTAACTTTAAGAATCTCCATTTTTGGATTTTTTCTTTCTTTTATTTAAAAATTCGTTAGCCATCTTAAGAATCTCTTTGCTATTTCTAAACTTTAAAAGTTTCATTGCCTTATTAAAATCCAACCATTTGTACCCAACGTGTTCAAAAGATAATTTCACTTTTTTTGTTTTTGCTTCAGCCAACAAAAAAGTAACAATTTTAAATACAGTTTTTCCTTTTAATCTGTAAAAATATTTAATCCAATGCTTAAAATCAGAGATAAATACAATTCTGCTTATCCCTGTTTCTTCTTTTATTTCTCTTTTTACTGTATCTTCTATTTTTTCTCCTTTTTCAATATTTCCCTTTGGGAAATCCCAATGTCCCAATGAGTGCTTTAAAAGAAGATACTTTATTTTTTTATTTTCCCTTACAAATAAAACCGCTCCCGCAGATTTCTCAATTGGCATAATAAAATTTGCATAACCAAAACAATAAGAAATAATTTAATTTACCCCGCCCCACGACTGTAAAGTCCTGGCATAGAATTAAGCCGCGGAATAAGAACTTACTTCGCACATTTTAGACAATATCTTGCCTCAGGGCAAACCAAAAGACGGTCGACTTCAATCTCTTTATGGCACTTTTCGCATATGCCGTAATCCTTTCCGTTCCTTATTTTTTCCAATGCATCATTAATATCTTTCAATCTTTTTTCCAATGCATACTCTACAGGTAAAAGAGACTCATATTCTTCCACTTCATCTGCTTTTTCTTCCAACTTCCTTCCCATTTGAGGATGAATAGTATCCCAATCTCCCTTTGGTTTTTTGTCTTCTTTGGCAAATTCCTCCAATTCTTTAGTTATTCTTTCTTTTTCCCTTTCCAGCTTCTCTTCTAATTTTTTTAGCAATTCTTTGTCCATATAAGATTATTCTACCATATTTTCTTTCAAATGCAAATTCTATAAGTTCTTACCAAAAAGTGTGGCAGAAAATTAAAAAGCCACGGCTCCAAAGTCGTAGCACAAAGATAAGATTCTTCGTCAATTTTTTCAACACAAAATAGGCCTAAGGAGATTAAACCTTAATGATTTTATCTCATTTGGGATGTTTTTTAATTTCTAATAAAATATAAGAATTGTCTTCAATTAAAAAATAGAACCGAATTTTTCGGTCCACTCTGGCTTGCCAAATCCCTTTACTTCCGTCATACTTTTTAATTTGCAATGAAGGGTGACGTGGATTACGGAGAAGAAAATTTATTTGTTTGTAGAATTTATTTTTAATTTCTTTTGGAAATTTAGAAAAACTTTGTTTAAATTTAGGAGTATAGTAAATTTTCATTTCTCTAAAGATTTTTTAAGTTCTTCTATCGAATTAAAGGGCCCTACTATCTTGCCTTTTTTTACTTGCTTAATAGATTTATTTAAATCTTGGTCTAATTTGTTATATCTTTTTAAAATTTTCAAAAATTCCTCATATTGCTTACGAGGAATAATTACCAATTCTTCCCCTTTGGTCAATTTTTTAGGAATAGTAATAGTAGTCATACACTTATATTATATATCTCAAATCTCAAATGTCAAATGCCCAGCTCCAAAGGAGCGAGCCCCCCAGCCCTACTTTTGTTCCAAAAGTAGGGCTGGGGGGGGCAAATCTCAAATCTACATCTTAAATCTCAAAACAAATGTAAGCGTAAAGTTAAAGCGCAAAGCTTAAAGCTTATTAAAATTCCAAATTACAAATTATTTACCCACCCAAGTTTTGTGAAACAAAATTTGGGCGGGCAGGCAAAATAAAAAGGGGCAGTATTGACTTTGCCCCTTACTTTTGTTATACTAAGGGGGCATTGAGACCCCCAAAAATTCCTTACTATATAGGGCAATGCCCCCTTGCCTCTCTATTTTATATATTATATTAAGAGAGGCATTTTTTCTAAAACCGACCGCGGGCAGTATAATATAAAGAGCTGTTAAAAAGAACTAAAAAGAAGAAAAAAGAGAATCCCTACAGTCAGTTTTAGTTATTTATATTTTATCATTACACTCTATTCTCTGTCAATATGCATAAATATCATAAAAATATAATATCTTAAATTTTGGCTTAAATAAAAGAAAAAACTCAATTAAAAAACAGCAAAATCTTTTGCTGTTTTTGAGTTATCCACAACTTTTCCACTTTATTTAATAATTTACCCCGCACCAGTAGAAAGCCACGAGTGTAAACCCCGTTAGAGATAAGAAGCCGCTTCATAGCTATGGTGTGGAATTAAGCCGTGGTGCGGGGTTTGCTTTTATTTGGGTATCTAAAATGTAATACATAGAATCCTTAGAAGTAGTAATTATCAATTTATCATAAACTATAGCGTAATCAATGGTCAAATCTGGATTAGGAAGGTTTATATAGCGAATAGAAACATCTCTGTAAACATTATCCTGAAACTCTTCTGTAGCAGGTTGACCAATTTTCTCCTCTAAAAATATTGGCTTGATGTCTTCAATCAAATTTTTCTCCCAATCTTTTAATAAAGTTTGCAAAAGATCTTTATCTTTAATCTCAATTACCAAACCGGTTCTTTTCGCAAATGAATCTTTTTGTAAATATATAAAGAAAGTAAACTGGTCGCCAAAACAATACTTTACTTCTGACGGAATATTTATTCCTAAATATGCAGCGAGTTCATCAAGGTTAAGGTATTTTATTTCGCCGTCAACTAATTTTACAAGAATTCTTGTAATTTTACCGCTACTTATTTCTTCTTTAACTTTCTTTAACTTGTCCGGCAGGAGATTCTCATTGCCCTTTTTAATGATAATAGTCTCTATTCTGTTTACACCAATAAGTGAATTCGGAATTTTGGGTTCTTTAGGAGCACAATTTTCGTCGCTTATACACTTATTTTCGCCTTCTCCTTCTATTAACACACATTTATAATTTCTACACTCATAATGTGTAGGAGAAACTCTCAAATATTTCCACCAATAAATAAATCCCCCAATACCACCTAAAACTAAAATCACTATAAGGCTGATTAAAACATACTCAAGAAAACGGAATAATTCTTTTGTTTTGTTTTTTAAATTCCTTTTAAATAATGCAATTTTCAATGCTCTGATTTTCCTTTTCTCTTCCTTTTCACTTCTTTTTCTTTCTTCCTCCTCTTTTTTCATTCTTTCTTTTTCCTTTTGTCCTTCCTCTTCTTTTCTTCTTTTTTCCTCTTCCTCTCTTAATTTCTTTAACCTCTCTTCCTCTTTTCTTCTTTCTTCTTCTTTATTTTTCTTCTCCAATTCCAACTTTTGTTCAATCTCTTTCTGTAATATCGTAAACTTCTGCGCTGATTCTTCTTTCTGACTACCTTCTTCCCTCGACTGAAAAGAAACTTTTCCTAATTTAGATAGGTCCTGCTGCATTGTGCGGATATCATACTTATTATTCTCAACTTCAAAATTTTTCACCTCCATAAAATTATTTGTTTGTTATGATAAAATAGAAAAATATGCAAATATTAATTTCATTTTCTTCTATCTAACCCTTTTAAAGTTAGCTGAATTCTTCCATGTTCGTCTATGTTTTTTACCATTACCGGAATTATATCTCCCACCCTCACAACATCCTCCACTCTTCTTACTTTATATGGGGCTAATTCTGAAATATGAATTAAACCTTCGTGACCGGGTAAAATTTCTACAAAAGCACCGAAATCCACAATTCTTTTAACTTTTCCCTGAAAAACCTCTCCGGCTTTAATTTCTCTAGTTATATTTTTAATCCATTGCAATGCCTTTCTCGCGGCAATCTCGTCATCAGAAGTAATGTAAATCAAACCATTCTCCTTGATGTCAATTTTAACTCCCGTCTCCTCTATAATCTCATTTATTGTCTTTCCCTGCGGCCCTATTACATCCCTTATTTTTTCTGGATTAATCTGCAAGGTTAAAATTCTCGGAGCGTTTGGAGAAAGTTCCTTTCTTGGTTTATCAATAACTTTATTCATTATGCCTAAAATTTTTTCCCTCGCTTCCTTCGCTTGATAAAACGCCTGCTTTAAAATTTTTACATCCACCCCCTCTACTTTTACATCCATCTGCAAAGAAGTAATCCCATTGGAAGTACCAGCTATTTTCAAATCCATATCCCCGTGATGATCCTCAGGCCCCTGAATGTCCGTTAAAACTTTGTATGTAGACCCTGAATCATCCATCATTAGCCCCATAGCAATGCCAGTAACATTTCTTTTAATCGGAACACCCGCATCCATTAGAGCCAGAGAGGCAGAAGAAGTAGAAGCCATAGAAGAAGATCCTCTGGAAGAAAGAATTTCTGAAACTACCCTGATAGTATAAGGAAAATCTTCTTCTTTTGGTAAAACAGGCACAATAGCTCTTTCCGCCAATGCACTGTGGCCAATTTCTCTTCTCCCCGGGCCTCTTACGGGTCCGGTCTCTCCAACGCAATAAGGGGGAAAATTGTAGTGGTGAAAAAACTTCTTCTTTGTTTCTACTTCCATTCCATCAATTATCTGTTCATCTCCAGGAGCACCCAATGTTACCACAGAAAGAGAGTGGGTTTTCCCTCTTTTAAACAGCCCCGAGCCATGAGTTTTTGGTAAAAATCCTATTTTACAACTAATCTCTCTTAACTCATTCAACTTTCTGCCATCAGGCCTTTTTTCTTTCTCTAAAATATTTTTGTGAATTAAATCATCTATCTCTTTTTCAAAAACTAAACCTGCTTCTCTTATCTCTTTTTCTGTGTATCCGTTATTTAACAAATACCCCTTAAGCTCTTCTGATAAATTAGATAACGCATCATCAGAAGAGTCTTCAAGCGCTTTTTCTAATTTAGATTTAAGAAATTCTTTTACTATATTTGTAAGTTTAGTGTCCGGATTAGCGATTTCTAGTTCTTTTTTTACAGGATTTATCTTCTTGGCAATTTCTTTTTGGAATTGAATAATTTTCTCAATTTTGGGCAAAGAAAATTCTATGCCCGATAATAAAATATCCTCTTTTATTTCTTTTCCTCCGCCTTCTAACATATTTATTTTTCCTTTCTTACCTGCCACTATTAAATCTAAATCACTATTTTCTCTCTGGGAATAAGAAGGATTAACAATCCAATTTAAAGAATCTTTTTCTCTGGCAATCCTTATCCCGCCTATAGGGCCATTCCAAGGAATATCAGAAATACCCAAAGCGCAAGATGCGCCGATTAAACCAAGAATGTCAGGATCATTTTCTTTATCAAAAGAAAGAACAGTAATAATTATTTGGATTTCGTTCCTAATTCTTTTGTCAAACAATGGCCTTATCGCCCTGTCAATTAATCTCGCTGTTAAAATTGCCTCATCAGAAGGCCTACCTTCTCTTTTTATAAATCTTGAACTTTTTATTTTGCCGGCGGCATAAAGTTTTTCTTCATAATCAACTGTCAAAGGTAAATAGTCAACATCTTTTGGGTGTTTACTTAAAGTTGCAGTCACCAAAACTGTAGTTCCCTCATAACTTACTACTACAGAACCGTTCGCTTGAGGAGCTAATTCCCCTACTTGTATTTTTAGTTCTTTCCCATCTATCTTTGTTTTAAACTCCATGAATTTGCTATTTGTCATTACAATTTAAACACCTTCTTTAAAATACTCCTACGTGAAGTATGCAAACCTAACTTCTTTTCTTTTTTTAAAAAATACCTACTCTCTCCTAAATCAATAAAATCATCCGCGGACTCCTTTAACTTAGAAGAAGTGCTTTTAGAAAACGCAAGAACCTCCACTTGTTTCCCTTGATTCTTTAAATATTCTACCAAAGGGACAAAGTCGCCGTCTCCACTTATTAAAACAATTACATCCAAAGAAGGTGCCAATCTTATAGCATCTACGGTAATTCCTACATCCCAATCTGCTTTTTTAAGCCCGCCGTAAAAAATTTGGAGATCTTTCACTCTTGTTTCAATTCCTATTTTCTGTAATGCCTCAAAAAAATGTGCCTCTTCTCTCGTCTCGGTTCTAATCACATAAGCAATTGCTCTTATAAGCTTCCTTCCTGCCACCGCCGTTTTTAAAACTTCTTTAAAATTAACTCTTGAATTGTAAAGATTTTTTGCAGAGTGATATAAATTTTGAACATCTATTAAAACTCCTATTCTTTGTTCTTTATGTTTAATTACAGGCATAATTTAAGACTTGGCAATAAGAATTGATACAACTATTTTCTCAATCCTAATTTTTTAACAAGAGCACTGTATCTTTTTGGGTATTCCTCTTTCAAGTAATCCAACAATCTTTTTCGTTTTGAAACCATTTGCAAAAGTCCCCTACGAGAATGATTGTCTTTAGGATGTTTCTTTAAATGAGAGGATAGTCGCTTAATTTCTTCGGTAAAAATAGCAATCTGCACTTCGTAAGAACCAGTATCTTTATTATGAATCCTGTATTTAGATATAATTTTTTCTTTTTCTTTGGTAGTTAAAGACATGGTAGATATATTATTAACAATAAATGGCATAAATAACCGATAAATAGAGCCCGGCAATATTCCGATGAATTATTTTATGTATGTATCTTAACATAAAAACAAAAAACAGGCAATATTTATCCTGTGCCAGCAGAAAATTATGACTTTACCCCACATCATGGCTATGAAGCCATAGTATAGGATAAATCTGAATAAAGAGGCAACTATTAAGAATAATCAGCTACCTCTAAAAAAATTCTTTAATTGTTTAAATGTTTTTGTATTTATGATATCCTTCTTTTCTGCCCATCCTCTGCGTGCCTGATAAATTCCGAATTCCATATACCTCAACTGATCCTTGTGATGAGCGTCCGTATTAATTGCCATTCTTATTCCCATTTCTCTTGCTTTTTTTATATTTACATCATTTAAATCTAACCTTTCCGGATATGAATTTATTTCCAAAACTACATTAAACTGTTTTGCCGCTCTTAAAAGTCTATCTATATCTATCTCATACTCATCTCTTTTCTTCAAAATCCTGCCTGTGGGGTGTGAAATAATTTTGATATAGGGATTTTTCATTGCACTTATAATTCTTTCGGTCATCTTATTCTTTTTCATTCTAAAATTAGAATGAATTCCCGCAATAGCATAATCTAATCGTTTTAAGGCGCTATCAGAAATATCAATTCTGCCATCTTTTAATATATTTGTCTCCGCCCCGTGAAAAATGTGGAAATTTATTCCATTTTTTTTAAATTTAGAATTCAATTTGTCAATTTCCTTTCTCTGCTGCGATAATTGTCTCTCGTTTAAGCCGTGTTCTATTTTCAAAAATTTAGTATGGTCAGTTATCCCGAGATACTGATAGTTTCTTAAAATAGCCGACTGCGCCATCTCCTCTATAGAGTTTTTTCCTCCGTCCCAGTTGGAATGACAATGTAAATCTCCCTTAATATCTTTCAATTCTACTAATCTCGGCAATTTTCCTTCCAGAGAAAGTTCAATTTCGCCTCTATTTTCTCTTATTTCTGGCGGCATCCATCTCATCCCTAATACAGCATAAACATCCTCTTCTGTTCTGCCCGCTATCTTTTTATTCCCCTTAAATACGCCGTATTCATTTAACTTTAGTCCTTTTTTAATGGCAATTTTCCTTGTTGCTATATTATGCTCTTTTGATCCGGTAAAATACTGCAATGCGGAACCAAAACTATCTTCGGCAATCACCCTCAAATCTATATCAAATCCCTGCTCTGTTCTAACCGACGACTTAGTAGATCCCTTCCCCCAAATCTTTACAACCCCCGGCATAGACACAAAAAAATCCATTACCCTTTCCGGCTCATTGCAAACTACTAAAATGTCCACATCCCCTATAGTCTCTTTCTTCCTTCTAACTGACCCGGCCAAAGATATTTGCCTCACTTCTTTCAAAGAACCGATTTTCTCTATTATATTATGCGCTACCGGCAAAATCTCTCCCAATAAAAATCTCCCCTTACTTCTTTTAAAAAATGCGATTCCCTGTAAAATATTTTTCTCTGTTTTCTCGCCAAAGCCAAACAACGGAGCAATTTTATGTGCTTTTGCCGCTTTTTCCAAGTCCTTAATATTTTTTATCCTCAATTTCTTATACAATACCTTTGCTTTCTTTGGTCCCATCCCCTCTATCGCGACCAACTCTTCTAAATTTATAGGAAGTTTCCTCTTTAATTCTTGATGGTATTTTATTTTTCCTGTTTTTAAATATTCCTCTATTTTCAACGCAATACTTTCTCCAACTCCTGGAATAGAATTCAGTGCTTTAATCCCACCTTCTCTGTAAATCTCTCTTACATCTTTTTCTAAATTCTCCAAAGTAATCGCCGCTTTTTTATACGCATAAGGTTTAAACTGGACATCTTCCATTTC
>JAGGTM010000031.1 GCA_021163745.1 bacterium | reverse complement strand
TCTGGAATTAAGGTTTTGATTTTGAACTTCTAAACTTTCCTGATTTCTGATTCCTGATTCATGATTCATGATTCAATTTAGGATTCATTTTGAATTGAGATTTTAGACTTTAGATGTAGATTTGGCACCTGCTTGCCCTTACAATTTGCGAAGCAAATTGTTTAGGGAATTTTGGTATTTGGATTTGTTTAGGATTTGGTGCTTTGAATTTAGGATTTAATTACTTTTGCGCTTTACGCTGTAATTTTGCCCAGCACCACTCTGGTTATTTAGCTCAGAGAGTGGTGCTGGATGCGCTTCGTTTTAGTACCATAGAACGTTCTATGGTACTGTTTTAGTACCGTAGACTGTTCTATGGTACTGAAACTACAAGTTAAAAATTTAGCAAGGGCAGATCTTCCCAATTTAAGTCGGGGAAGGTCTGCCCTTGCTCAGCTTTTGACTTTTGAGATTTATTTAGTTTTGAATTTTGCATTGTCATTTTGAATTTTGAGATTTGAGACCTGCCTGCCGGCAGGCAGGTTTAAATTTTTAATAATCTCTTTTATCACTAAAACAGGAAAAATGATAACTGCATTGATAATTCTAGGAAATCTCTTTGGCTGAATTATCAATCGCCATAGCCATTCCAACCCAATTTTTCTTAAAATTACAGGGGCGCGAGAAACATTGCCAGAAACAAAATCAAAAGTCCCGCCCACGCCCACAGCAAGTTTAATATTAGGCATATTCTCTAAATTCTTATTTATCCACTTTTCCTGTTTCACTGCACCTAAAGCAACAAACAAAATCCCTTTTGTATTCAAATCATTAATTTTATAATCATTAAGAAATTCACTCTCACTTAAACAATTTATTTGTAGTTCGGGATATTTTCTCAATAAATTATTTTTAACCTTCACCCTTGTTTCTTCTCTTGCCCCATATAAAAAAATATTCCAATTTTTTATACTGGCTAAATAACAGATTTCTTCAAACAAATCTACGCCAGTGACCCGTGATCTTATTAAATTATTTTTTTTTAATAAAGAAGCAAAAACTATACCTATTCCATCCGGAACAGATAAATCTGCTTTGTTCAAAATTTTTTTAAAATCTTTATCTTTTTGAGCTAAGACCAAAAATTCGGGATTAACTGTAACAATATAGTGCTGTTTGTTATCTCTCATAAAACTCTCTACTCTTTCTAAAACTTCTTCCAAAGATAAATTGTCAATTTTAACTCCGAGAAGAGAAAACATAGTATGTTAGAGGTTAGAGGTTAGAGGTTGGAGGTTGGAGGTTGGAGGTTGGAATAAATATCAAACGCCCTATTGAATGTTAGATGTAGAGGGGTTTGAAATTTTAGATAACTCAAATAACTCCACTACATTATACTCTGCTCCGGTTGGTAATAATTTACTCTCCATCATTTCTATAGAATTTACTTTGAATTTCATGTTCAGTTTCACATCTACCGCTGGGATCTTAGAAAAACCCCTTGCCCGAGCCAAAGTAATATGAACGAAAAACTCTCTATTTTCCTTCCTGTTGTACGGAATATCAGAAGAACTAATAAACGCATTCTCCAATTCTTCTTTTAATTGGGATAAATAATCATTTCTCTTGCCCAAAACCCAAATCATTCTCGGCCTTGTATTAATTGGGCCCGGACATATTTTTTCCAAAACAACATCAAATTCTTTGTAATTACAAACAACCTGTTTTGTAATCTCTTTTATCTTTTCAAGTTCAACGTCACCAACATATCCGATAAAAACTAAAGTAATATGTAAACTTTCGGGTTTCGTCCATCTAACAGGCCAATTAAAATGCTTTTTTTCAAACTTAGCCAAATAATCTTTAACTTCTTTTGGTAAATTTATAGCAATAAAAATTCTATGTTTCGCTTTGTTCATATTTGACATTATATAGCCATAACCCGCAACTTAAAACCGTATTAGGTTACTTTTATTATATCCAAATCTATGATAAACTTCAACTTAGAATGAAAGAAGCATTGCTTTATAAAAAGCTAAAAAATAAAACAGTTCAGTGCCAAAATTGTGCACATTACTGCACAATAGAAAAAAATAAAAGAGGAATATGCGGGGTAAGAGAAAATAAAAACGGCAAACTTTACTCTCTGGTTTACGGAAAAATCTGCGCTATCAATATTGATCCTATAGAGAAAAAGCCGCTTTTTCATTTTATGCCGGGCAGTAATTCTTTATCCATTGCCACAGTAGGATGCTGTTTTAGGTGCGCAAGTTGCCAGAATTGGACTATTTCTCAGATGCCACAATTAACTGGCAAAATTGAAGGCGAACAATTACAACCCAAAGAAATTATTGAAATAGCAAAAAGATATAATTTACCAAGCATTTCCTACACCTATACTGACCCAATAATATTTTCAGAATATGCCTTGGATATAATGAAACTTGCCAAAAAAGAAGGATTAAAAAATATCTGGGTTACTTCAGGATTTTTTTCTAAACAATTATTTGATTTAGTATCTGATTTTATTGATGCGGCAAATATCGACCTGAAAAGCTACGAAGACGATTTTTATATTACTTATTGCAACGGAAGAATAGAGCCGGTATTGAATACTTTAAAAAAAATGAAAAAGAAAAAAATATGGACAGAAGTAACTACTTTAGTTATTCCAGGATTAAATGACTCTTTAAAAAACTTAAAAAATATTGCTAATTTTATAAAAAACGAATTGGGCAAAGAAACGCCATGGCACATTAGTCAATTTTATGGAGACATATCCTGGAAGCTAAAGCATATCCCTCCTACTCCCATTAAAACTTTAAAAAATGCATATCAAATTGGGAAAGAAGAAGGACTATATTATGTATATGTGGGAAATGTTCACGGCTTTCACGAAAATACTCATTGTCCCTATTGCAATGAATTAGTTATTCGAAGAAATGGGTATACTATAAAAAGATTTGATAAAAATGGAAAATGCCCTAAATGCAAAAGAAAATTAGAGATAATTGAATAGTTGACTATTGGCAGTTGGCAGTTGGCAATTGGCAGTTAGCAGTTGGCTATTGGTTATTGGCAGTTAGTAAAGGGTTTTACCCTATTATAATATTTTCCTCATAATTGGTAAGTGGTAAGTTAGAATCTCAAAAGTGAAAACTAATTTTAGCGCAAAGCGCAACACAAATTTATCTCAAATCTCAAATGTCAAATGTCAAATCCATATCTTAAATGTCAAATCTAAATAAAATATAGAGAAAAATCCGAAATTCGAATCTATTTAAAAGATTGAAATGAGACCCTAACTTTGGAGAGATTTTAGTTCTTTTTCAATTTGTAAAAGTTATGGAGAAACTCATCCGGGCTTCGACCTTTTAAAGCAGAATGGATTCGTTTTTGGTTCCAGTCATTGAT
>JAGGTM010000025.1 GCA_021163745.1 bacterium | reverse complement strand
TGCTTTATAATCACAATTCGCTCAATCTCATCTCCAATTTGTATCGGTAACTCCTTGCCTCTTTTTAGTATTCTGATAAAATTAAATAAAACAAATTTTAACTTTTGTAAATAAAAAATACTGAGAATTGCGTTAATAGATAAGAAATATTAACCAAGAATCAGTATTTGATTTTTATGGCGCTTATCTCCAGTCTAGAAAAAAACCAAATAAATGAACCCGCCAAAGAAGTATATGAAAAATTTGAGAGAGAAACTGGAAAAGTACCTGAATGGGTAAAAGTAATGGCACACTGCCCGAAGATTCTAAAAGAATTTGTAGATTTATTTGGGGCAATTATGAAAAAAGGCAAAATCGATCCTTTGCTTAAATGGAAAATTGCTTATGTGGTATCTCAAACTTTAAAGTGTCCGTTTTGTCTTGATGTATCAGAAAAAATGCTTAAAAAGCTGGGGGCAGATGATAAAATTATAGAGGAAATAAAAAGTTCTAATATAGAAGATGAAAAAGAAAAAGAAATTCTTGATTTAGTAAAAGATGTAACCTTAGATGGTCATTTAGACAATCCAAAATTATTTGAAAAATTAAAGGAAAAATTTTCAGAAGATGAAATTGTAGAAATAGTATCAGTAATGGGACTTTTTAATTATATTAACAGATTTAATAATACTTTGGCCATTTTACCTGAGTAAAAAATATCCGAAATAAAATTCTGCCATCTGAGGCTTTATATTCGGTAAACCTCGCACCACGGCTTTATAGCCGTGGTGTAAAGTAAAGCTATAAAGGGATTCACAATATTTAACTAGCCCAACCAATAAAAAATACTATAAGGCCTATAAAAAATATAACCACCCCCAAAAGTCCTAAAAATACTCTTACGAACAATGGCCACCAAAACACCAATAAAGAATAGATCCCAAAAGCCATTATCAACATTCCTAATGTGCAAATTAAAATTCTTTTCATAGTGGTACCATTTTTAATTTAAACAGATGAGTTTTAAAATAACGACCTTTTGGAAGGGTAGCCTGTATCATCAACTTTATAAACCCCGCACTACGGCTTAACTCAGCCCTACTTTTGAGACAAAAGTAGGGCTGGATGGCTTTTGGACACTACCCTTGGGGATATTCTTTCATTCATCCACGGGTTACCCCGTTAGAGATAGATTGCCGAAGGCAATCCTCAGACGCTTGTAGCGTTTTATCTCTAACGGTGTTTACACCCATGGCTTTCTGGTGGTGCGGGGTAAACATACTTCAAAAGATAGCCGGGGTAATAAAAATCTCAATTACAGCTGCAATTGCCAATAATGGAACAAGAAATTTTAGAAAGAAAATCAGGCCTAAAGAAATTTCTTCTTTTAATGATATTTTTGCATATAAACCTTTGAGTAAATTTATATTTATCCTTCTTAGAATTTTATATAGGACAATTTTCCCTATTCTAATGCCGATGGCTGTCCCCATAATAAAAACTGGAATTTCAATAACTCCATGAGGGAGTATTCCAGTTAAAAAGCTCTCCAATGGATATTCTTGAATCCATAAAAACACAAGGATGCCTATTAATATCCCATTTGAAAACAAAACCAAAATGGGGAAAATTCCCACTAGTACCCCCAATATAATGCTTATAAATATAGTAAAACTATTGTTTAAAAAAACAAAGAAAAATTGGCTAATTCTATTTGCATGAATAATGGGCTCATACATCTTTTTAACTTGTTCCAAAACAATCTTCGCATTATCGGGGGAAAATTTTGCAGTAAAATATCCGTATGTTACAGAAAAAATAAAGAAAAATAAAGAAAATATAATAAATGGATAAAGCGATTTAAGATAATTTTTATTGTTCATATTATTTCTTATTATCTCTTAATATCAGAAATGTGTCAATTATAAGCCCGAAGCCCAAAGCCCGAAACCTGGAATATAGACAGAATAGAACCCGAAGCCCAGAGCTTGAAACTTCGAAACCTGAAAAGCAATAACGCCCCTTCTTGTCATTGCGAAAGGTGATACGGTTATCTCTAATTCTGTTAGATTGCCTCATCGCTTTGCTCCTCGCAATGACAGCCCTGTTGTCACTCTGTACTTTATTCATTAAAGCCCTACCCTCTCGGCTTTGTCGAGTATAAAACCCTCAAAGAAAATTCTCCTGTTTTTCCTCTATAAAAATCAAAAACTCCTCTTATTATTATTTTTGCCCAATCTTTCTTATATCCTATTATTAATTTAATTATCTGTTTTAATAAAATCCAAAAAGAAAACAATATAACTATAATCCTTAAAATCCAATTATTATTTCTCCATCCTAAAATAAGACCGTTTCTGGTATGATAATAAATATATGGAGAAGAAAATTCCTTAGCAGTAGAAGAAGCATTATGATAAATAAAAGCATAAGGGACATATACACATTTGTAACCACATTTTCTAGCATTAATACACCACTGCACATCCTCATAATATAAAAAATAATCCTCTGGCATTAAGCCAATTTTATTAACAATTTCTTTTTTTATTAAAAGACAGCATCCGGTAATATAATCAACCTCTTTAGCAAATCCTGACTCTAAAAAACTATTTTTACTCTCTCCATATCCAATATGCCATGCTTTTGTTTTTAAAAAATTTATTTTCCCCCCCGCAAACCATATTTTCCCATCGTCAAAATAAATTCTAGGCCCTACTATCCCTATGCGCCCATTCCTTTCCCCAACTTCTATCATCTTATTTAAAAAATCCTTATCTTGGCAAATAGTATCGTTATTCAACAAAAGAATATAATCTGCACCATTTTTTAAAGCATATTCTATTCCTCTATTATTTCCACCCGCAAATCCCAAATTTTTTTTGTTTTCTATAATCTTAACGGGAATATTTTTGGAACCTTGATAAAACTCTTTTTCGACTACATTCTCAATTATATTTAAAGAATTATCCGAAGAGCCATTATCTACCACTAAAATAAAGCAATTAGAATAATTAATATCCTTAAGCGAAAGCAAACAATTTTTAGTAAATTTTCCTCCATTGTAGTTCAAAACAATAATAAAAACTTTATTTGTCATAGTCATAATTCTACATTGGAATAATCTCCTACTACGATTTTATGGCCCGATGGGAAAGTTTGTTTATGAGAAGTTATCTTGGCATTAAAGCCAATTAAACTGTCAACAATTCTTGCTGAGCTATTGATTTTACTACAAGGCATAACTATAGAATTTTCTATTTCTGTATCCGTTATCTCTACATTATCTCCAACAGAAGTATAAGGGCCAATGTAACTTTTTTTAATCCTGCAATTTTTTCCTATTATTGCCGGTCCTCTTATGGTGGTTCCATCTGAAATTATACTTTTCCTGCCAATTTTTATTTTTCCCTCTAAAGTACAATCAGAACTAACTTTTCCTTCGATATCATAATCTATATCTTCCAAAATTAACTGATTCCCTTCTAGCAAATCTCTTACCTGCCCGGTGTCTTTCCACCAGCCGGTTACCTTTGAATAAGTAACAGGATATTTATGTTTAATAAGCCAAGAAATAGCGTCTGTAATTTCTAATTCCCCTCTTTTACTTGGCTTTAATTTATCTATGGCTTTATATATTTCGGGAGTAAAAAAATAAACTCCGGTTAAAGCAAAATCGCTGATATGTTTTTTTGGTTTTTCGACTAACTTTACTATTTCCCCTTTCTTATTAAATAAGGCGACTCCGAAACGCTCCGGGTCTCTAACTTTAGATAAAAGAATATGGCATATACAATTATTACTGGTAAACTCATTCAAGTACTCATTTATTCCTCCCTTTAAGATATTATCCCTCAAATAATATAAAAAAGGTGAATCCTTTAATTTCTTTTCAGCAATTTTAACTACATGCGCTATCCCTAATGGTTTTTCCTGTTCTATATAAGTTATTTTCAAATTCCAAGAATTTTCTTTTCTAATTGCATCCGGTATCTCCGTGGTTCCTTTATTGATATTTATAATCACATCTTTTATTCCCGCCTTCTCAATTTCGTCCAATATATAAAACAGCATTGGCCTGTTAGCAATGGGAATTAACGGTTTAGAAGTAGTATATGTGAGGGGTCTTAAACGAGTCCCCTTCCCACCTGCAGCAATAAGAGCCTTCATATTTCAGAATATTGTTTTTTATAATATTCCAAAAACTCTCCGGATTTGATTTTTTTCCACCAAGATTGATTATTTTTATACCATTCAATGGTATATTCCAAAGCATCATCAAATTTATATTTAGGAGACCATCCTAATTTTTTTATCTTGCTACTATTCAAAGAATATCTCCTATCATGACCAGGTCTATCTTTTACAAATTCAATATATGTTTCATCTTTTTTAAGATAATTCAGAATAAATGCAGTAATCTCCAGATTGGTTTTTTCGGTGTTTCCGGAAATGTTATAAATTTCTCCTATTTTTCCATAATGAATAGCATAATCAATTGCCTCGCAATTGTCCAAAACATATATCCAATCTCTCTTATGTTTTCCATCTCCGTACAGAGGAATTTTCTTATCTTCTAAAAGGTTGGTAATAAATAAAGGAATAAGTTTTTCAGGATATTGATACGGGCCAAAATTGTTAGAAGAACGGGTAATAATTACGGGGACATTAAATGTCTTGTAATATGCCAAAGCAATCAAATCTGCTCCCGCCTTGGATGCGGAATAAGGATTAGTAGGACTCAAGGTACTCTCTTCTGTAAAAGAACCTTTTTCAATACTGCCATAACATTCATCTGTGGAAATTTGTATAAATAAATCAATTTTATACTTTCTTGCTGCTTCTAATAAAGTTTGGACGCCCAAAATATCTGTTTTTGTGAACTCTTCTGGTTCTAATATAGATCTGTCCACATGCGTCATGGCAGAAAAATTTATTATTGCATCAGGTCTTTTTTTTGCTAAAAAATCTACTACTTTCTTATCACAAATATCCCCCTTTACAAATCCATAGCGTGGATTTTTATCTACATCCTTTAAATTTTCCAAATTTCCAGAATATTTCAAAGCATCCAGATTGATGATTTTATAATCCGGATATTTGTTTAAAATATAGCGGATGAAATTGGAGCCGATAAATCCAGCTCCGCCAGTAACTAATAGATTCATTGATATTCGGGGTCACTATTTTTTTTATATTATCAATTTTGTTGTATTTGTCAAAAAATAAACTCCGCACCACGACTTTACCCCGTACCACTTTTGCTATAAAAGTGATGCGGGATGACCTAAAAAAAAGATATCCACAAAGAGAAAGGCCCTAGTAAGACTAACCCTTGCAAAAATAAAATAACTTTTATAAGGTAAAAAAAATGAAAGGCCTCATCTCTGTAAATATTATTAACTTCAACAATAAAGACACAATCATTCCTGCTATAAAATCTGCAATTTCTCAAACCTATAAAAAGATAGAAATTTTAATTATGGATAATAATTCTGAAGATGGATCTTTGGAAATGATAAAAAAATTCATTAAAGCAAATCATTCTGTTCCTATAAAATTAATAGAAAATAAAGAAAATTTAGGATTTGCAAAAGCGCATAACTTAGGAATAAAAATATGCAATGGAGAATTTATTTTATGCCTAAACTCTGATGCTATCTTAAGCCCAAACTATATCGAAAATGCCATAAAATTATTTTCCAGCCCTAAAGTAGGAGCAGTACAGGGAAAACTTTTAAAGTATGACTTTTTTGAAAACAAGCCGAAAAAAATAAATAACTACAATATTATTGACACCACCGGCCTCGTTATGCTAAAAAACAGGAGAACAATAAACAGAGGACAAGGAGAACCGGATAAAAATCAATATCAAAAAATAGAAGAAATTTTTGGTCCGGACGGAGCAGCGCCCATTTACAGAAAAAGCACATTGGACGACGTTGCTATAAATGGTGAATATTTTGACGGAGATTTTTTCTGTTATAAGGAAGATGTAGATTTGGCATGGAGAATGAGACTTTTCGGATGGAAGGCTATCTATTGTCCTTCTTGTATTGCATTCCATTCAAGGGGAGCGGGAGAATCTGCAAAAATATCTTATATAAACATAATTAAAGAAAGAAGAAAAATAAAATCCCTTCCAAAATATTGGTCATTTAAAAACCAAAGATTAATGCAGATTAAAAATGAAATTCCATTGCTTTTTCTAAGGCATTTCCCTTATTGGGCAATTAAAGAAATTGGCTCTTGGTTGTATATCCTGTTCTTTGAAACATACACTTTAAAAGCAATAAAAGAATTAATTGCTCAATTTCCCAATACGCTAAAGAAAAGACAAATAATTATGAAAAATAAAAGAGTTAATTGGAGAGAAATGGAAAAATGGTTTAAATAATATTTTCCCCTATGCCTTATCTCAAATTTTATTTTTAAAAGTTAAATTATGGAACTCTCTATTGTCATAAATCATTATAAAACTCCTGTGATTTTAAAATTATGTTTAAAATATCTGTTTGAAAACCTACCTTCTAATTTAAAATCGGAAGTAATTTTGGTTGATGGCGAAACACAAAGAGAAACAAAAGAGATATTAAAAAACTATCCATCTGTAATTTTTGTTCCTTTTAAAAAAAATGTAGGATTTGCCAAATTGGCTAATACCGGAATAAGAAAATCAAAAGGGGAATTCATATTTCTAATAAATGCTGATATTATCATAGATGGCAAAGAAAACATCCTAAAAATGCTAAACTATATGAAAGAAAACCCAGATGTAGGAATTTTGGGACCAAAACTTTTGAATATAAACGGTTCCTTCCAACAATCCTGCTTTAGATTTTATACTCCTTTAACTGTAATATGCAGAAGAACATATTTAGGAAATACCTGTTTCTGTAAAAAAAATTTAGAAAAATTTTTGATGAAAGATATCCTTGAAAATCCCCCCAAAGAAAAAAAACCCGTTGAAGTAGATTGGGTTATGGGCTCAGCACTTTTAATAAGAAAAAAATCAATTGAAAAAACAGGGCTTTTTGATGAAAGATTTTTTATGTATTTTGAAGATGTGGATTTATGCAAAAGATTTTGGAAAGTTAATCAAAAAGTCGTATGGTTTCCCGAGGCAGTATTTTATCATTATCATCTTAAAGCAAGTAAAGGGAAAAAAGGAATTTTTGATATATTGTTCAATAAGTACACCCGCATTCATTTAATCAGCGCAATCAAATATTTTATAAAACATAAATACTAAAAGTTCTTTTTGCTGTTCATCTTTGTAATCTATTTAATTGCTTCTTTAATTCCTCCCTTAAAACTAAATCTTGGTTGTCAATTTAATATGGCTTTCGATAAAGCCCGCCCTTCTAGTAATTAAACATTTAATTCTACTAACTTTGTTCATAATATTTTTATCCCGTGAGAAAACTGAATCCTTCATTACTTAAAAAGCCCCTGATATCTATTGAGTAAACGGGGCAGAATCAAAATTTATATTAAATATACTAATATTTAGCACATAGGCGCTCGCTATCGCTCGCGCACTATTCAGCACCAATCTTGCGAAGAATTATTGGGACGAGGTACTCCGACCTTCGGTCGGAGGCCCTATTCGGGCACTACCTCGCAGAAGTTTTATCTTGGCCCTCTTGATTGGAAGTCAATTTCATTTAAAAGGGCAAAATTGGTGCTGGCTCTTCTCGGAATTTCAATCAAAGATTGAAATTCCGATACGACAAAATAAAACGAGACCCCCTAAATTATTCCTGCTTTTTCTTTTTTCTCATCAATACTAAAGCCAAAATAGGCAAACTCATCCATACCATTTCCGCATCCGGGCCAATAAATATTTTTTTTATTAAAGGGGCAAACCCGGTAATTACCTGATTAGGAAGAAATGAAAATATTAAATACAAGAGAAGACCAATTTGGCAGATAGATAGAATAAAAACCTGCGCCCAACCCCCTTCTTTTACCTTTATCCTTAAGGGAGAAGAAAGTACGGAACGAGGAATTAATATCCATAAAATCAAAATAATTCCCAGGAAAACGAAAATTTTAAATGACGGCGACGGCCCGTAAGTCATTCCTAAAAACTTCCATGCAATAATTTTTTTCCAAGGAAGAATATTACAAATTATCCACGAAAAATATGTGCTTAATATCAAAACTATAATTCTATTCCTCCCCAAAAATAAACCATACATAAAAATTGCGCCGATAAATGCTATTATAATCAAAACATCCCAGCCGGATATTTTGCCCAGATGAAAATTAGCAAGATAATTCTGAACTGAAATAACTATATCCATATAAATTTATTATAACTTAAAAATACAGAAAGTTAAAGATATGACAGTAGGCGACTAGCCTCTCCTAATCTCTCCCTCCGACAAGAATCGGAAGAAAAGAGCAGAAAAGATGGTTAACAATTGCACCTTATTTATTTTATTCTAAAAATTTGATATTATAAAAATAGCATATGCTATGACATATGCTATGACATATGCTATAGCATATGCTATTAAAAATTTATGAAAAGGAAAAAGAGAAAAGCACATAGACACTCGCCCTTCGGGCTCGTGCACTATTCCGCTCTAATTTTGCGAGGTATTTCTTTGGCGGCACACTCGCTCGCCTCTGGCTCGCTCGGGGTTATTCACCCTCTGTGCCGCAACAGGTAAACAATGTTATAGCATCTGACACCTCTTAAACTACTTGGCATGGCAAAATTAGAGCGGGCTTGTATCGGAATTATTGAAATTCCGATACAAAAATATATAAGGAAAATTCAGAAAGTAAGATACAGTTATTATTTAATTTTGCCAAAAGA
>JAGGTM010000077.1 GCA_021163745.1 bacterium | reverse complement strand
TTCTCAGTATTTTTTATTTACAAAAGTTAAAATTTGTTTTATTTAATTTTATCAGAATACTAAAAAGAGGCAAGGAGTTACCGATACAAATTGGAGATGAGATTGAGCGAATTGTGATTATAAAGCAATGTAAGAGGTAAAATGCAAAAATAGTCAAATTCCAAATTCCAAATTCAAAAAATTATTTATTTTGTTTTGAATTTTGAATTTTGGTCATTTGAATTTATTTAGGATTTGGTGCTTTGAATTTTGAATTTAATTACTTTTGCCCTTTGCGCTTTGAGCTTTGAGCTTAAATTTAGTTATTGATTATTCTCTACAGGAAAAAGATCTGGCGATTTATAATTGGAATAGAACTTATCTTCAGAAATCAATTTACCATTTTTGTAGATTTTTCTTATAAGCACAGTTTTCATTGACCCATCTTCTTTCCTCTCTAATACAAAGGGCCCTTCTATTTCTATTTTTTTATTCTCCTTTGTTCCGTATAGTTCGCAATATACTTTATTGTCTTTTATTCTTGTCTGTAGATAAATAAAGGAAGGAGTATTGTTAATAAAGCGAAAATCGGGATGAGGACTGTAGACCGCGGCGTCAAATCCTACGGGTTTATAATATCTTACAGGAAAAGCATGTGGGTATCTTTCAGTTATTTTAAGACCCGCTTTTACAGCTGCTCTGAAAATTGTAGTAGAGACCTGACATATCCCTCCCCCATATTCAGGCACGGTTTTATTTTTTTTGATAACTAATTCTGGTAGATATCCGGTATTTTCATTTACTGCTCCCAAGATTTTATTAAATGAAAATTCAGAATTTGGAGATATCAATAATTTGTTAAATTTTGCTGCGGATAATTTTATATTATGAACTCTGTTTGCAGGAGAACCGGAAAAGTCTGTTTCTGATACCACTAAAAGTGAAGTTAATCCCAATTTTTTAAAATTATCTTTTCTTACTTTTGCTAATTCTGTATCTACTATTAATGGTATGATTTTTCTATTGGATAAAATACTTTTATATACGGCATCCACACATTTTTGGATATTTAATGTCTTTTTATTCTGCGATTTTTCTTTTATTTTTACTTCATTTCCATCATACCATAGTTGGGCATTTATTAAGGGCTTGTTTATGTAAATAGCCAATGAAGATATTAGATTTCTTATTTTATCTTTATCTAAATCTATTATGATTTGATTATTTTTTGTATAAATTTTTATCCAATCTAAAATATCTTTTTTCCCAATTATCCATTTATAATTTTTATACTTTAATAGATGTGGAGAGTTTTCCAATATTTTATTTGCTATATCTTTTATCTTCTCTGCTTGAGAAGTTTTTATTTTGGGATAATCTTTTGAAGGAGAAATATAAATAACTTTATTTAAGTTGGATAAATTGAAAATAATCTGTTTTTTTAGTTTTTTTCTGTTTATTTTTCTGCCTATTTTATGAGGAATTATTTTAAAATTATTATCTAACTTGTCATAAACTACTTTTGCATTTACAGATTGAATTTCCAAATACGAGAAATTTTTATTCAAAAAATTGTCAAATTTTTTATCATCTATTTTTACTACTAATGGAATATTATAATTTCCGCTTATTGCTTTTACTTGTTCTAATATTCCGTAAAATCCATTTCTCCCAACTCTATAGGCATTTTTAACGGTTGTATTTATATCAATATAAATTCCCGCATCTTTTGTATTCGTAGAATATGATTTTTCAAAACACAAAAATTTTACCTGAATATTACTAAATTTGTTTTTTAACAATTCTTGAAGTTTGTAAGGATCTCTTTGAACAATTTTTTCTCCCGCAAGTTTAACTCCATAGGCAATTTTTCCTTTATTTATAATAAATAATCCAATTAAAAAAATAGCCAGAGCAATAAATATAAAAACTCCGGCATAAAGTAATTTTTTATAATTGGTCATACAAGATAGAAGCTTTTCTGTTATAATCTTAAGGATCTTACCCTCCTCCGACATATGCCGGAGGAGGGTAAGACCCTAATATTATTAGATCCGTTTTTTCAAACTTTACCTTTAACCTGATATATGGCTATATACGAGAACTATTATAATTGGTCATACAAGGTAGAGGCCTTTTTGTTATCCATATGATTTTAGAATTACTCTTCCTTTACTATTATTTTTCTGGTTTTAACTTTTTCTGCTTTGGGTAATCTTATAGTTAGAATTCCGTTTGTATCTTTAATATATTATAATAAAATGAACTATAACTCCTATGCTTAAGTATATAAAAATTGTTATAATGACGCCAATTTTCCCTTTCTTTGAGTAGAGAGATTCTGCTAATACTCCAAATAGAAAAAAATATATAAAGTTAAATAGTAGGAAAAAGTATGCGGAATTAAATACTATAAATAATAGATGGCGAAGAGAACTCGGCAAAATAAAGTAAGGCCGAGGAGGAATCGATTCATATAGCAGAGAGAGAATAAAGGATAAAGGGAGCAAGAGTATTTGAGCTGTGTATTGTACAGTGTATGGTATTCCTGGGAGACAAAGTAAAATTCTGTATATAATATATACTCCTATTCCAATCAATCCTGAAATCAATCCCCAAATAAGTTTTCTTCTATTGAGAAGATTCATATTTTTGTATCTTTGGATTGATAAAATTATAACTTTTTAATTAAAAATTGTCCATTTCTTATTAGGTAATGATTATTACTCTCCCTTTACTACTATTTTTCTGGTTTTAACTTTTTCTGCTTTGGGCAATCTTATAGTTAGAATTCCGTTTTTCATAGTTGCTTTTGCTTTATCTGCTTCTATGTCTACAGGCAGAATAACTGAGCGAGAAAAAGGACCCCAATAACATTCTTGATAATAATAATCTTCCGGTTTAACTTTTTCATCTTTATCTCTCCTTCCTTTGATAGTGACCATATCATTAGTAATAGAAATATCCAGATCCTCTGGTTTTACTCCTGCAATTGTAGATTTAATAACAATATCGTTTGTGGTTTGATACACATCTATAGTTAATTGACCTTCTGCTTCAGCTTCTGTAATCCATTTCTCCTTTTTGGATTTTTTTTCTGAGTAGTTTTTCTTAACTATTCTTTCCTTTTTTGATTTTGATTTTTCTTCGGATTCTTCAAGTTCTTTTGTGGACGACGCACCGGTTAATTTTTCTAAAAAAGACAACTTTTTTGTCATATAGTTTTACTAATTTACGCTAATGTCTCGCTAATTTTTATTCATAGAATTAGCGGCACATTTGCGTATATTAGTTGGTGGTTATTTATAAAAGCTCAAAGCTCAAAGCGCAAAGCGCAAAACTACAGCGTAAAGTGCAAAACTTATTAAATCCTAAATTCAAAATCCTAAATCCTAAACAAATTCAAATGACCAAAATTCAAAATTCAAAACAAAATTTTAAAATTAAAGTTTTGAATTTTGAAATTGCCTGCCCGCCTAAATTTTGCTTCGCAAAACTTGGACGGGTAAATAATTTGTAATTTGTAATTTTAATAAGCTTTTAGTAATTTTTCAAATTACAGATTGACAATTGGGTTTTTAGTTGCTTGAAAAATCCTGATACAATAAAAGCCATTG
>JAGGTM010000040.1 GCA_021163745.1 bacterium | reverse complement strand
TCTCCCAACCACATCAAAAACACTGCCCCGGCAGTAATAACCGAAATAGAAGTTATCCAATCTAAAAAAGAAAGGGGAGTAATGATTCTTTGTCTACTTAAGAGCGTAAGCATTCCGTAAGATTGCAATATCGCCAATGGCACAGTTAAAATTCTCGCATATTGATTAAATTTTTTTCTTCCCGCCTCTCCCTCTTCTTTGTACATCTGTTCTAATTGAGGAAAAATCATAGTTAAAAGTTGCATAATAATTACTGCTGTAATATAAGGACCTAATCCCAACATAGCAACAGATAAATTTGACATCGCTCCTCCTGTAAAAATATTGAGCAAACCAAACAACTGATTTGCCTCAAAAAACCTTCTTAAGCGCTCTATATCGATACCAGGAATAGGAATATTTGCGGCAACTCTAAAAATAACCAGTACTCCCATTATAAAAATTATCTTCTTGCGAAGGTCCTTTATTTTGAATATTTGAATTACTTTTTCCAGCCATTTCATAAATTTGTAAACCCAGCACCACTTTTGTTACAAAAGTGGTGCTGGGTAAAAATTAGCTTATTTTTATTGAACTTTTCCGCCTGCTTTTTCTATTTTCTTCCTTGCATTTTTAGAAATATAACAATCCTTTATGTTCAGTTTCTTCTTTGTGCCTCCATTTCCTAAAATTTTAACTGCAGGTAATTTATTTCCTATTTTATCAATCAACCCTTTTTCTATCAAGGTCAACGGAGAAACTGTTTCGCCAGATTTAAACTTTTTATCAATATCCCTGATATTAATAACTACCGGTCTTTTTAGTTTTTTGATTCTTGCCAATTTTACCCCTCTTTTTATTTTGCCGCCTTTTCTTTTCTTTGATTTCATCCCCGCTCCTCTTTTCCTGTGAATTTTCTTTAGTGGAACATTTCCACCAGCTAAACCAACCCGCTGTCCCTTTCCTGCGCGAGATTTTTGCCCTTTCATTCCTCTTCCAGAATAAGTCCCGCGTTTTCCGCCTCTTCCTACTCTCTTTTTCCGCTTCTTTCTATAAATTGGTTTTAAATTATGTAATTGCATTATTTATATAAACTCCAAAATTTTAGCTTAAATTTCTAATTGTTTTAAGGCCTTAATTGTAGCTCTAGCATTGTTCAATTTATTCTTTGTTCTACCTATTACTTTTGCAGAAACATTCTCAATTCCAGCAAGTTCGCAGATTACTCTTACAACTCCGCCAGCAACAATCCCTTTTCCTTTTAATCCTGGTTTCAAAAGAATTCTAGCAGAACAATACTTTGCATCAACAGCATAAGGAATTGTTCCATCCTTAATAGGAACATTTATTATGTTTTTCTTTGCCTGCCTTACTGCTTTTTCTATTGCCAATGCCACATCAGAACCTTTATCCACCCCCACCCCTACTTTACCGTTTCTATTCCCGACTACTACTACCGCTCTGAAACTAAATCTTTTCCCGCCAGCAGTAACTCGGGTCACCCTTGCTAAATCTAGTAACTTAGACTCAAATTCTGGTCTCTCTTCAGTTGTAGAAGATATTGTTTTGTTCATAATGTTTTTAAATGCTAAAACTTTAATCCTCCATCTCTCGCTCCTTCAGCCAACGCCTTTACTCTACCATGATATTTGTATCCACCTCTGTCAAATACCACTTTTTTAATACCTTTTTCTAAGGCCTTTTTGGCAATCATTTTTCCTACTTTATAAGCAACCGCTATTTTTCCTGAAAGTTCTTTTTCCTTATCTTTAGTTTCTTTATCTTCTTTTAAGTTTTTAGATTTTAGTTTTCCAAAATTTAAATCACTCCAACTTAAAATAGTATGCCCCTTTTCATCATCAATTAATTGAGCATAAATATATCTGTTACTTCTAAAGACGCAAAGTCGGGGACGCTTAGATGTCCCGACTACCCTTGACCTTATTTTTCTGTGCCGCTGGTATCGCTTTTGTTGTTTGTTCATCATATATTTATTAATTTAACCTTCTATTATGTGTTTACCTCACGCCGCAACTTCACAACTGTGGTATGAGGTAAAATTCGCGGTTGGTATTAATTTACTCTGTTGTTGCTGCCTTTTTCCCCGGCTTTAATTTAATTCTCTCACCAAAATATCTAATTCCTTTTCCCTTATAAGCATCTGGCTTCCTTTTTGATCTTATATCTGCAGCAACTTGTCCTACTAACTGTTTATCTATCCCCTCCACTGTAATAATATTTTTCTCTGCCTTAAGTTCAATCCCGGGAGGAGGAGATATAGTAATAGGATGAGAGAATCCTAAGTTGAGAATTAGATCTTTTCCTTTCAATTCTGCTCTATATCCTACTCCTTGAATCTCCAGCTTCTTCTGATATCCCTCGGTTACCCCGTGAATCATATTGAAAATCAACCTATTTACCAATCCCCACAAAGCAGGTGTTCTTTTTCTGTGTTTTTTCGGAAAAACCCTAATAACTTTATCTTTTATCTCTATTCCAATCTCTTCTGGCAAATTATAACTCAACTGACCTTTTGGGCCCTTTATTACAATGCTTTCGCCATCTAACTTCACTTCTACTTTATCTGGTATTTTTATTGGTTGTTTACCCACTCTCGACATAGTATAATAATATCTTATTTAAACAAAAATCTTGACAAATAACCACTTAATTGTCTTGGTAACAAGAAAACAAATCACCAAATCTGACAGATTACCTCCCCTCCCAATTTTTTCTTTCTTGCTTCTATATCGGTTACCAAACCGTAAGGCGTAGAAATAATTACTCTGCCGTTATATTTTGGTTTTGGAATTTCATCCTTTTTTACATATATTCTCCTTCCCGGTTTGCTTATTCTCTTGCATCCTTTTACTGCGGGAATTTTGTTTCTGTATTTTAGTTTGATTCTTATAACCTTCCTCGCTTTTCTTCCTTGGGTCATAATTTCTCCAATATATCCTTCCTTTTCTAAAATTTTTGCTAAATTAAGTTTAAACTTAGAATAGGGAACCTCCACTGTTTCCTTTCCTACAGCGTAAGCATTTTTGATTCTTATTAGCATATCACC
Organism: bacterium; assembly: GCA_021163745.1. Taxonomy (GTDB): domain Bacteria; phylum Patescibacteriota; class Minisyncoccia; order Portnoybacterales; family JAGGTM01; genus JAGGTM01. The sequence continues at coordinate 2,964 of JAGGTM010000040.1, read as the reverse complement.
TATTGTATCCATAATGTCACTAATTTGCGCTAATGGAAGCGCTAATTTACCATGAAGATTTTTTTATTCCTGGAATTTCTCCTCTATTTGCCAATTCTCTAAAACATATTCTGCATAAACCAAATTTCCTCATATACCCTCTTTTTCTTCCACACCTAAAACACCGATTTACTTTTCGGGTAGAAAACTTAGGTTTTTTTTGCGCTTTTACAATTAATGATTTTCTAGGCATGATTTTGCTGTATATGATTTCGCTAATCCTTCGCGAATAATTCGCGATTCAATTCGCGAGTTTATTCGCAAATCTATTCGCGAGAAGTCCTCAACGGAAACCCTAATAGTTTAAATAACTCTACTCCTTCTTTATGAGTTTTGCAAGTAGTAACTACAGAAATCTCTAATCCAAATATATTTCTTGTACTTTCCGCAGATATTTCTGGAAAAATAATTTGCTCTTTTATCCCTATATTCAAATTACCATACTCATCTACGCATCTTTCAGGGATTCCCCTAAAATCTCTTGAGCGAGGCAAGGCAATATGAATTAATCTATCCAGAAAATCATACATCCTTTCCCTTCTCAAGGTTACTTTTAATCCAACTATCATTCCTTTTCTTATTTTAAATCCGGAAATTGCCTTTTTCGCGGGTGTGTGTTTAGGTTTTTGCCCCGTAATCAAACTCAGGTCTTTCTCGATTTCCTCTCTTATTTTTGAGTCCTTCAATGCCTTACCAATCCCTGTATTAACTACTACTTTTTCTATCTTGGGCACAGCCAAATCATTTCGGTATCCGAATTTTTCCTTCATTGCTGGAACTACTTCCTTTTGGTATTTTTCTTTTAATCTTAACATAATAAAATATAAAATTAAAAATCTTATATCTCCTGATTACACTTTTTGCAAATCCTATATTTTATCCCCTCAACAACCCTATAACCAACTCTAGTTGCTTTCCTGCACTTAGGACAAATTAATTTCGCATTAGAAACATCAATGGGCTTAGGAATTTCAACAATCTGACCTTTTTCGCCTTCTCTCTTCGGTTTCTGGTGTTTTTTTGCCAAATTAATACCCTCAACAGTAATTCTTCCCAATTTCGGATGGACTTGAATTACCTTCCCTTTTCTGCCTTTATATTTTCCCGTTATTATTAAAACTGTATCTCCTTTCTTGATTTTCATAATCTATTCACTAATTTACGCTAATTTAGCGCCAATATACACTAATACTATTCGCGCAAATTAGCGAATTATTAGCGAAAATTAGTGATTCACAAAACTTCTGGTGCAAGGGTAACTATCTTGTCAAATCCTCTTTCTTTTAACTCACGAGGCACGGGGCCAAAAATTCTGGTCCCCTTGGGATTCATTCCGTCTAAAATCACACAAGCATTATCATCAAAACGAATATAAGAACCGTCTTTCCTGCGAAACGCTTTTCTTTGTCTAACTATTACACATCTTACCACATCTTTCTTTTTTACTGATTTTCTTGGCTCTGCTTCTTTAACTGACGCTACAATAATATCACCTATCTCTGCGTATCTCCTTTTTGTTCCGCCTAAAACAGTAATGCACTGCACTATTTTTGCACCTGTATTATCTGCTACTTTCAATTTTGTACCTTTTTGTATCATATGCCAATGCCAAATTTTCTCCAAAAATTCAAGCCCTTGGCGCAGAATTTTTGGCAAGAAAATTGAGCACCCCGCCGTAGTTTTGCGACACAAATACTTGGCGAAACAGTCCTCCGGACTGTTTCGCTAGAGAAATCTGTAATAATTCTCAATTAGGTATAAATTCTCGCATTCTATCGCAAAACTACGGCGGGGTATCTAAGAAATCACAAAAATTAGGACTCCACTAAACCTATTACTTTCCATTTTTTGTGTTTGGAAATTGGCCTGGTTTCTTGAATAATAACTTTATCTCCTATTTTGTATTGGTTTTTTTTATCATGCGCTTTGTATTTTTTCTTTACTTTGTATCTTTTTTTGTACTTCGGATGCTCCTTAATTTTAGTTACCTCCACTACTACAGTTTTATCCATCTTGTCGGACACCACTATACCTTTAAAAATTCTACCTCTTGTTTTTTTCTGATTGTTATTTTTTGTTTTTTTCTGATTGTTATTTTTCGCCATAAATTTTATGTAATATGAAGACGACAATATAACTCAATTTCTTCATCTTACGAAAACAACATTAATCTTCCTGAAACGGAGGAAAATAACTCTTCTTTGTATGTAAAGATTTACTCCTGTTTGCTCCGAATGTTTTTGTCTTCTATGTCTTTGACTTTTAATATAGTAAGCACTCTCGCAATATCTTTTTTAACCTCTCTTATTTCTCTTGTATTTTTTAACTTCCTTAAGCTAAGATCAAATTTAAGCTGACTCAGCCGCTTTCTTTTCTCCTGCAATAATTCCTGCAATTCTTTTATGGTTTTTTGTCTCAATTCTTTTGCTTTCATATTTTCTTATCTAGTAACAATTTTTGTTTTAATAGGCAATTTGTAACTAGCCCTTCTTAATGCTTCTCTTGCCTTTTCTTCTTCCACTCCATCTATTTCAAAAATTATCCTTCCTGGTTTTATAGGAAAAGCATAATACTCTACATCTCCTTTTCCTCCTCCCATAGGAACCTCTACACCTTTTTTGGTAATTGGTTTATCGGGGAAAACCCTAATCCATACCTTCCCTCCCCTCTTTAAGTACCCAACAATTGTTCTTCTCGCTGCCTCTATCTGACGAGAAGTGAGCCAACGCGTGCCTAACGACTTTAAACCAATAAAACCAAATGATAGCTCGGTTCCGCGAGTTTCTTCTCCTTTAGATCTACCCTTAAACCATTTTCTATGTTTTACTTTTTTAGGAAATAACATGCCAATGCCAATTTTCTCCAAAAATTCAAGCTTTTAGCGCAGAATTTTTGGTAAGAAAATTGAGCACCCCGCCGTAGTTT
>JAGGTM010000080.1 GCA_021163745.1 bacterium | reverse complement strand
TGAAAAATTAATTTCTAAAAATGAATTTTAGGACGATACTCAGAAACATTATTTCCAATCCCCAGGTTTTTCTTCTGAAGAATTTGGGTGTCAAGCAAACTATAGCCAAAAACACTTTTTGGCTGGCTGTGGCCGAAGGGATTACCCGGTTTTTAAAATTGATTTTAATTATTTATGTCGCCCGCATTTTGGGAGCCACCGAGTATGGAAAATTTACCTTTGCCTTGGCTTTTGTAGGTTTGTTTGCTGTCTTTTCTGATTTTGGAGTTTCCCAAATAACCACCCGGGAACTTGCCCGGGAAAAAGAAAAGGAAAAAGAATTTCCGGACATCCTCTCTCTAAAAATTCTTTTGGGTCTGGGGAGTTTAGGTTTGATACTGATCGGTTCTTTTTTTATTACTCCTGACTTGACACTTCGCGAAATAATCTGGATTTTAGGAGTTTATACTATAATAAGCGGCTTTTCAGGAATTATTTTCGCTTTTTTCCGGGCGCGCCAAAAAATGGAATATGAATCCTGGACAAAAATTCTTCAGGCATTAGTAATAACTGGCGCAGGTTTTTTTATTCTTTTTAATTGTCCTTCGGCTCAGAATTTAAGTTTCGGTTATTTATTTGCCGGTTCAGTGGCTTTAACTTCAATTTTATCCTTCTTTCATTTTAAGGTTTGGCGGTTAAAATTAGGTTTTAATAAAGATGTCTGGCGAAATGTTTTATCAATGTCTTGGCCACTGGCTTTAGCAGGAATTTTTGGCACGATTTACAATCAGACCGATTCAGTGATGATGGGTTATTGGGGTCAAATTACCCAAACTGGTTGGTATAACGCCGCTTATAAAATTGTTGGAGTAACCTTAATTCCAGCAGGACTTATCGGAACAAGTTTTTATCCCGTTTTAAGCAAATTTTTTAAGGAATCCAAAGAAAAACTCCAAAATGCCTGGGATTATTATATGGAGTCAATGGTTTTTTTAGGTATTCCAATAGTGGTAGGTGGGATTGCCTTGGCTCCGAGAATAATAGATTGGATTTATGACCCAAGTTATTTTCCCTCTATTTTTGCCTTTCAAATTTTGATTATAATGGCTGGGATTTCTTTTCTCTGCCAGCCGTTAAGCCAGGCATTGGTTGTCTCAAACCAGCAAAAAAACCTTTTTTGGATTACCTTATCCGGGGCAATTGTTAATGTAATATTAAATCTAATTTTAATTCCCAAATATTCCCTCTACGGAGCCGCGGCAACCACAGTGGTTACCCTTCTTTTGCTTTTCTTTTTACTTTTTAGATTTGCCTTAAAATTTACCCCCATTACCCCCCTTAATCTAAAATTTCTATTCAGTTTTATCGGCGCCGGACTTTCCAGTTTCCCAATGTATCTTGCAATAACTCAGCCTACAATTTATAATCTGCACATTTTATTTTCTATTTTAATTGGAGCTGGCATATATGCTTTTTGTTTTGCGGTTTTCAAAATAATCATTAACGCTTTCTTGAGGTTTCCTTAAGCAATCAGCGATAAATTATGCAGATAGTAGTTTTATGCGGGGGGAAAGCCACCAGGCTTCATCCCTTAACTAAAAAATTTCCGAAGTCAATGATTCAGATTGCCGGAAAGCCCTTTTTAGAGCATCAGATAGATTTGTTTAAGAAAAATCGGATTTTTGATATTGTTTTATGTACAGGATTTTTAGGCGAGCAAGTTGAGGAGTATTTTGGGGATGGAGGAAAATTCGGTGTCAGTATAAAGTATAGTAGAGAGAGGGAACCTCTAGATACAGGTGGCGCTTTAAAAAACGCTAAAGAGTTGCTTGAGGATGAGTTTTTTATTATCTACGGCGACTCTTACCTGCTTATTGACTATCAAGAAGTTTATAATTATTTCAAAAAGTTTGACAAGATGGGCTTGATGACGGTTTACAAAAATTACGGCAGGTTAGAACCGAGCAAAATTATACTTGATGGAAATTTTGTTAAAGTATTTGACAAAGAGCACCCCAATCAGCCGGGAATGATTTATACCGAATTCGGGCTTAACATTTTTAAGAAAGGAGTTTTAGATTTAGTGGATAAAAAGGTTTTTCCTATCGGCGATTACTTCAAAAAACTCATTGAAAAAAAAGAACTTTTGTCCTTTGAGACCTCTCAAAGATTTTACGAAATTGGTTGTCCTGAGGGGCTAGCGGAGGTAAAGAAAATAATCGAAAAAGCATCCCTCCAATAAAGACAAATTTAGACAAATCCTGACCTTTGTTAAATTCCAGATAGTTTACAAAAAAACCTTAATGTGTTAAGTTCTTTTTATAGATAAGCGACTTTACATAATAAAGAATAGAGAGCCTAGTAATCTATGATAATCGTTCGAGCACCAATGAGAATATCAATTGGTGGAGGAGGTACGGATTTGCCCTCCTATTATTCCCTTTATGAGGGCGAATGGACATCGGCTGCGATTAATAAATACGTTTACATTACCGTCCATAAAAGGTTTGATGATACCATTCGGGTTTGTTATTCTAAGACAGAGGAGGTTAATGAACCGGAGGAAATTCAACATCCTATTGTGCGAGAGGCTCTAAAGTTAATAGGTATTAGGGGAGGAGTGGAGATTTTCTCGGCAGCCGACATTCCCGCCAATACCGGTCTGGGCAGTTCGGGAAGTTTTACCGTAGCCTTACTAACTGGCCTTCACGTTTTTTTAAGAAATACCAGCCAGAATGATTTGCCGCCGAGAAAAGAGATTGCTGAACAGGCCTGCCATATCGCAATTAACATGCTAAAAGAGCCATCTGGCAAGCAGGACGAGTATATAGCAGCCTACGGCGGCATAACTGCTTTTCATGCTGCCAAAGATGGCAAGGTAACGGTTGAACCACTTTATCCCCAAAAAATCTCTCCGGAGAAGATTAGAGAACTGGAAAATAATCTTCTAATCTTCTATACTGGTATCAAAAGGGAGTCTCGGGAGGCTTTAAAGGTTCAAGCCAAAGCCACCCAGGATGGAGAAAAAGATATGGTTGAGAACCTTCATCGAGTGAAAGAAATTGGCAGAAAAATCAAAGAGGCATTGATTCAAGGAGACTTTAGCACTTTCGGGAGGTTGTTGGATTTCCATTGGCAAGAAAAAATAAAAAGAAAAGGCACTTCTAATCCCCAGATTAACCGCTGGTACGAAATTGCTAAAGCCAATGGAGCAATCGGCGGCAAAATAATGGGAGCTGGGGGAGGGGGCTTTTTCTTATTTTATTGCGAAGGACAAAAAGATAAACTGAGAAAGGCAATGACATCCCTTGGTTTCAGAGAAGAGCCCTTTCATTTTGACTTAGAAGGCGTAAAGGTTATCGCCGATATCACTTAAAGCAGATAGTCAAAACTGAGAACGAGAACGGTTCTCGTTCTGTATTGTATGAACAAATCGGAATTTATTAATACTTATCTTGCAGAGACCGCTGAGATTGCTCAGAGTATTAGCCGAGAAGCTATTGAGAAGGCAATCGAGATTCTATTAGAGATAAAATCCCAAAAGGGGAGAGTGTTTTTTATTGGTGTAGGAGGGGGAGCGGGAACGGGTTCTCACGCCACTAACGATTTTAATAAAATTGCTAAAATTTCTGCCCTTTGTCTTTCCGACAACCCCAGTCTTCTGACGGCCTTAACTAACGATGAGGGTTGGGATTCAGTTTTCAAGAGACAATTAGAAATGCACAATTTTACTTCTCGCGATTGTCTCTTTATCTATTCGGTTGGCGGAGGAACAGAGACCGTTTCCAAGAATTTAATTTTAGCTATTAATTATGCCAAAAAGGTCGGAGCAAGAATTATTGGAGTAGTGGGAAAAGATACCGGAGCCACTGCTAAGGAAGCGGATGTTTGTATTATTGTTCCTTGTCCCGATGATTCCCGGAGGACGCCCCATACAGAGGACTTCCAATTGGTTATGGACCACCTTTTGGTAAACATTTTGGCTAAAATTGAAAATGAGGCCAATAAAGAATAAAGCCATTTTTCTTGACCGCGATGGTGTGCTTGATAGAGTAATAATGAGAGAAGGGAAACCGTCTTCACCTTGGAGATTTGAAGAATTTGAGATTTTACCCGATGTTAAAGAGTGCTTGGAGGAATTTAAAAGAATGGGATTTCTAAATATTGTTTTTACCAATCAGCCGGATATAAGCCGAGGGTTTTTGAGAATAGAGGATTTAGAGAAAATGCACAAGGTTATAGCCGAGAGATTACCGGTAGATGAGATTGAATTTTGTCCTCATGACGATAAAGATAATTGTTCCTGCCGGAAGCCCAAACCGGGGCTTATACTTAAGGCGGCCCAAAAATGGTCTATTGACTTGAAAAGGTCCTATGTAGTTGGCGATGGATGGAAAGACATCGGGGCAGGCAAAGCAGTTGGATGTAAGACATTTTTAATCAGAAGAGAGTATAATAAAGATTTCCAGACAGGTTATGATTTTGAAATAACTAATCTAAAAAAAATGGTCGAAATTATAAAAAAATTAGAAGAAAATAAAGATATATGAAAATATTTATTGATTCTGCGGATATCGCAGAGATTAAAAAATACCTTTCCTGGGGAATTTGCGATGGAGTTACCACCAACCCTACCATTTGCCTGAAATGCGGAGTTAGAGGAGGAATTGAGGGGATTAAAAAAAGAACATTAGAGATTGCCCAATTAATCGCTCCTCGACCGGTTTCAGCCGAGGTAACCTCAGAGGACCCTGAAGAAATCCTAAATCAGGCTAGGGAATACGCTAAATTGGCCGAAAACATCGCCGTTAAAGTCACCATTACCGACAGAAAGGGCAATTCCTTTTTGCCCGTTATTCGCCAATTGGTAGCAGAGGGAGTAAGAGTAAATGTTACCGCAATGACCACTTTTAATCAGGCGCTCTTTGCGGCTAAGGCGATTAAAGCCGGAATGGAAGCAAATTCTGGAAAAGCCAAAACTCCTTGTTTTATCAGTGTTTTTGGCGGAAGGATTTCCGAAGAACAAGGAGTAGAGAGGGCTTTTAAAGTTTTGAAAGAACTTCGAAATTGGCTTGATTTCCATGGATATAAGGGGATTGAAATTATTGTTGGTTCAGTCAGAACCCCAGAGAATGTTGAATACTGGTCAAGAACAGGTGCCCATATTTTAACCATTCCTCCTCAGGTAATTGCCAAATCCTTACTTGGCGCCAGAACCAAAGAAACAGTGGCTCAATTTAT
>JAGGTM010000046.1 GCA_021163745.1 bacterium | reverse complement strand
AATCCTTTTCAGATTTCTAATTGAAGGAACACCACTGGTTAATCTATAAAGATATTTCCCTCCACCACTTTTTCTATAGCCATATAATTCTTGGCTAACTAATTTTTGAGAAAAAACATCCTGAATCACTTTTGAGTCAACTGCTAATTTCCAAAGTTTTTCAATTGTATCTTGAGGGGCTTGAATATTGCCTTTTTTATCCATTACCATTGCCAAAAGCAAATGGAAAAGTTCGTTTTTCTCTGAGGCATTTTCTTTTAAAGAAAGAGAATCTTCTTCTTTATTTTTAGGATAATACTGAGGGAGATATTCGTATTCAACCGGATGAACTCGACTCAAAAAAGCAATATCCATCTTTTCTCTTAACTCTTCGTATCTTTCTCCTAAATTTCCGGTTAAAATTATAGAAAATCCTTCTTTGATAGTAATCGGCTCCACTCCATCCTGTTGGACATAAATTTTTTCGCCAACTTTCCTGGTTAAAATATCGTTTAAACTAATTAAAACTGAATGAGGAATAGCATTGGCTTCATCAATAATTAAAACTTTTCCTTCTTTTGCCGCTTCATAAACTGGACCCAAAACAAAATCAGTAATGGTGCCTTGAGATTCTTGATTAGAGACAAAATTTTCAATTAATTGAGTATAATATTTTTTCTCTTCTTCGCTTAATTCGGGATAGTTACTGAAAAATTTATCCTTCTCTTCTTCAACTTTTTGATAAAATTCTTCAAAATTTTTTGAATTTTTCTTAACCAAAGCCAGATGGCCATATAATTCTTCTAATGTTATATCCTTAGCGCCTCGAAAAACAACTGGCTCTTTGATTTTTTCTATTTCTCCCTGCCAATTCTCCAATGCCTTTTGATAATCTTTTTCACCTTCAAATTTCTCTCTTTCTGGTTTTGGATAGGACTTGATAAACTCCTTTATTTTTTCTTTTGAAAGATACTCGCGGGCAATATGACGGGCTAATTCGGTTTTTCCACTTCCATAATGTCCATAAAGAAAAACTGGAATTTGGGCTTTTAGATGAGTGATTATTTCTTCTATTTTTTCTTTCACATAAGAGGTCTCAACAATTTTATTTTCTTCTAATTTTTCTTGATAATTTTTAAGTTCTTTAAGATGCAAGCCAATAAATGCTTCCGGACTTGATTGGAGAAGCTCTTGATATTTTTTCTCTAATTCCTTGATTTTTTCTTTTTCCTGGGAAAGAATTTTATAATCACTTGGCGTAAGATATTCTTTTTTCTTCTCTCTTTTGGCTAATAAATTAAGAGTTAAATACTTTTTTGCCTGAAATTCATTTAACTTAGAAAAATAAGGATCCTCTTTTTCAAATTTTTCCATTTCTTTTTTTAGTTTCTCTATTTTATCAAAATCTTTTTCTGTTTCAGCTTTTTCTAAAGGAATTTCATATTTTTCTCTCAATTCTTTTAAGGCTATACTTATTTCTTCTCGATTTTTATCCCAATACTCTCTTTCTTCTTGATTAATTTCTTCCAATCGTTTTTCAATTTTTTCTTTGTTGAGTTTCTCATATTTTATCTCTAAAGCCCTAATTTTTTGCTCGCTTAATTCTTTTTTGATATTAATTTGGTTTGCTTTTTTAAACGCCTCTAAGAGATTTTTAAATCTAAAGTCTTCTAAAATTTTAACTGGCTGAGTAGAAATTTCAGAGATTTCTTTTTGGAGTTGGGCTTCTTCTTCTAAATTTCTGATTAAAACTTCTTTTTCGGCTTCATCTAAAAGTCCCTCTTTTTGTATTATTTCAGCCACTTTATCAAAACCTAATTTTTCTCTTAAAGAAAAAGGGATGCCTGTCTCCCTAAAAATTTTAGAAGAAATTAAAGATTTTTCTCTTCTTAATTTAACTTTTTCATCTACTTTTTGCTCAATTGGCTTAAATTTTTCTTTCATAGTTTTAAATTTTTAGCTTCTTAAATCTTATAAAGATAAAAAAATTAAGAAACTAAAGAAATAAATTACTTAAAAAGCGACCTTTATTTTGATTTTAAACTCTTTTAGAAAGAAATCAAGAAAAAATTATTTTACCCTTCCACCGGAATCTCGCCTTTCTCCCACATCTCTTTTCCTTCTTTGGTCCAATTTCCATTCCTCCAAATTTCGGTGCCTTTCCAAATAATGGTGCCTTTGTTGTTGGGAGAAAAAGCAGATTTATGAAAAGATTTTACCTCTCCTTTAATATTTAATTCTCCGTCTTGCATACCGCCTCCGGTCCAATTCTTACAGTTTCCTTTAACGATTATCTTTCCGCCTTGCATATCTTCTCCGATGTCAAATCCACAATTTCCCTCGATAATCAAATGCAGTTTTTTTGGATTTTGATAGCCTAAGTGCCAAAGAATAATAGGTAATTCTTTAACTCTAAGATGAACTTCAATTGGCTTAATATTTTCTTCTTTGATGCCTTTTCTTTTTTGAGATGAAATATAGTTTTCAATGTTTTTTCTTAAAAAAGCAGAAAGAAAAAGACCTAAATCAGCCTCAAGGAAATCTCTCTCTTTAAACTTTTTCCAATCAAATTCTTTTAGAAACTTATTAGAAGTTCTTTCTAATAGAGTAGGAGAAACTTCAGGTAAGGGAAGAGAAGAAGAGAGAGAGAAGATTTCACTCCAACCTTTTGTCCCAAGTTCCGTCTCATTCTCTTCCCAAAGTTTTTTTAGTTCTTTGACTGATTTCTCAACCATCTCAAATTCCTCTATTTCATCCCTCCATCTCTCCTCAACTCCCTCAACCATCTTTTCGGCTTTATCTAATTTTTCTTTCATCTCTTTAATAGGTGGCTTCTCTCTTTTAATGAGTTTTTCAAATGGGTTTTTGGACATGGTAGTTAAAATTAAGTGCAAAGCGTAAAGCGTAAAGTGTAAAGCTAAAACGTAAAGATTAAAAGATCACAGTAGATATTTATAGAAATACATAGAAATTCGTTGAAATTCGTTGAAATCTTGAATCTTGAATTATGAATTTATGAAGGTTTAAAAATCCTAAATTCTAAACAAATCGCAATCTACTCTTTTACTGGAATTTCGCCTTTTTTCGTCATCTCTTTTCCTTCTTTAGTCCAATTTCCATTTTTCCAGATTTTGGTGTTTTTTCCAAGTATAGACAAGAAGGTAAATAATGCTGGATTTTTTTACAAAAATTTAGTAATAAGTTTTGAGCTTTATTTATGTCTTTAATTTAATTTTAACTTAAAATTTTTAAAAAACAAAGAAATTTCTTTTTAATTGTAAATTATTTTTTGGAACAGCATCAAACAAATGTGGCTAGATTTGGGCTTTAAAAACTTTTTAGAAAAATAGTTTTTCTCATTAACTGAATTCTCTGTTAAGATTTATCCCATACGATATGACACAAGTCAATCTTGTACCAGCGAAAACTGTAGTGCAAGATGCGTCAAGCAATTTAATCACAACATCGAAATAGGCAAGATTTACAAAAATAGAAAATCGTCTAAAATAAAGATATGGAGAGAATTGAAAAAATAATTCCCAAGAAGCCAGAATTGCTAACCCCTCAAGAAAAAGAAAAATCTCTTCAGGAAAAGAATGGAAATTTGCTTTTCAAAAATTTATTAGATGATTTTAAAATGCTCTTCCAGGATGAAAAGATAATCATATCTGATTTAGAGTCAATTAAAGAAAAGATTAAGGAAAAACAAATAATTTCTGATGCTCATATTTTTGATGTATTAAAAAATTTAGAAATGATTTTAGGAAACCAGAAAAAATTAAAAAAGGAGGTTATCTTTCAGAATAAAAACGCTCTCAGAGATTATCTTTTTTTGCTTAATCAAGATGAAGAATTCCTTAAAGGAGAACTTAAAAACAAATTAGGCGCTCATCAGGAATTCGGAAGAATATCTTTACTTTCTTATATTGAAATAAGCAAAAATCTTTTTGAATTAAAAGAACTAAATCAAGATATTCGAAAAAAAACTGAAGATTTAATAAAAAGAGGTATTATCAGAGACCGTTCTCAAAGAAAACACTCTTTGGAGGAAATTCGAACCACCCGAGAAATTGTCAGAGGTTTAATTGAATGTGGGGTAAAGCCAAAGATTACTGTGCCAATAAAATTT
>JAGGTM010000041.1 GCA_021163745.1 bacterium | reverse complement strand
GTTCTCCATTATAAGCTGCAATCACTATGTAGTTACCTGGTGAACCAGAATTTGCCGGATTTAAGGCAGGTTCATATCTATTTCCTCTAGCCTTTATGTAATAAGTTCCTGCTCTAACATAAACAATGTCTCCAGCTTGCACTACTTGTACAGCATGTTCAATTGTCTTCCAAGGCAACTCCTCTGTCCCAAAACTCTCATCAGAAGCATTTGGATTATTTTGATCTACAAAATAAAAATTCCCAGTTGGACAACCATTTGGAAGGATATCTTCATAACTTGGATCAAACCAAATTCCTGAATTTGCATTGGGATGGTAACAACAAAAGCCAGCATTGTAGATTTTGTTTCCACATTGACAAGGAGAAGTGATTTTACCTTGTTGACATTGAGGATAAGAAGATTGGGCTTTAACAGAGAAATCTTTTTGAGAGAAAGTTGAGTTTTTTGAAAAGAAGAGAAAAAGAGGGTTTTTGAGAGAAAAAAGAGAAAAGAGCAAAATAAAAGCAAAGAAAAGGATAAGAATTGAAAAAGAAAGTTGTTTTTTGTAGTTTGAAATAAAGGGTTTCATTTTAAATTAGATACTCATAGAAATACAATGATTCATAATTCATAATTCAAGATTCATGATTCATGATTCATGATTCAAGCTTTTCAACCCGTTAATTAACAACAGAACAATGATTATCAATAAAATTCAATGAATATCTATGAATGTCTATCTCATATTCTGCACACTTTTTAAATTTCTCATCACGCTTTTTGGCAAAGAACCGTAAATATTTGACATAGATATATCAAGATAATAGAATTATAATATTCAAGTATACCCTCTTTGCTCGTCAATAATTACTAATATAATAACCTAATTTACCGAATAAATAAAATTAATGGTTGAGAAAATTAGCCTAGGCCGACTAATTATAATCTACAAAATGGGCCTGTAGTTCAATGGTAGAACATCCCGTTCGCATCGGGAAGGTTGTGGGTTCAATTCCCACCAGGTCCACCACCCTTACACTTTACAAATAAAAAGCAATGGCAGTGGCCATATTTTTTAATTTCTTCTTTACAGTAAGCACAGGGACAAATAATTTTTTTATCTTTTTCTTTATCACCGGCAATTCTTCGACAAGGACAATACCTTTTTCCATATTTTTTCTCCTTCTCTAAAATCCCATTAAGTAAAAACTCCACTGCTTTTTTATCTGGATTCAAACAAATGCCATTTTCTTTGGCATATTTTTCATATTCCTTTAATAACTTCTTTGTTTCTTCTCTCATAATTCATCCACCTCTAAACTTATGCTTTCTTGTCTTTAGCCTCTTCTTTTATGTTCTCTTAACTCTGGATTTTCAGAATTTGGCCTGATAGCATTTTGAGGGCAAATTCTTCGACACAAGCCACATTTAATACACTTCTCCTGATCAACAAATGCCTTTCCATTCTTAATGGAAATAGCACCTACAGGACATATCTTTACACACTTTTCGCATCCAATACATTTTTTTGTATCTACCCAAGGCATATTTAAATTATTTCTTTTTTATAAATGGACATTGACCTTTTTTTGCTTTGTTGTCTAAGACTGCTCTAATAAATTCATTGCAAGATTTAAAACCACATTTTCCACAATTTAAATTTGGCACCAATGATTTTAATTCTTTTCCTTTAAGATATCTTGAATATACTTCTTTTTCGTCAATTATTTTGTTTCCATAACAATAACCGCAAATTGCTGAGGGCATAGAATGTTTTAAAGTAAGCTTTTTCTTTTTAATCTCAGAGGTTGAGTTTATACACTCTACAATATCAATAGCCCCTTCTCCGGTTAACCCATTTATTTCCACTATCTTTGCTTTTGGATTAACTTTGATAACATTGGCTCTAAAAATCTCTCTCTCTGCTTGAGAAACTAAATCTCCTTTACTTATTGCCACAATATCGGCTTGAGTTAAAATAGGACCATATCTGTCAGGAGACCCTGAAGTAATATCCAAAACATTTATTCCTAACCCTTCTTTTACATAAGGGGAACAACGTAAGCATAACCCTGCAGTTTCTAAAATAATAATATCTTTGTCTTGATTTTCTTTTATGATTTTGGGAATTTCTAAGGCAGTATAATGATCAGGACAAAGCTCTCCAGCCAATTTTTTAACTGCAGGAATTTTATATTTTTCAGAAATAAACTCATCGTCAAAAGTTTTTAGGCAATCAAATTTAGCAAAGAAAAGAGAAAAGTTATTTTTTAACTCTTTTATAATGTATTTTATGATACTGGTCTTGCCAGAACCGGGCGTGCCGGCAAAAATTATAAGTTTCATAATTTTAGATAGTTTTGCAATAAATTTCTAATTTATCAATTTTTTCTCCTTTTCTTATTTTTTCCCTTATTTTTAGATTATAACCTTCAATCCAGTTAAGATGCTTTGCAATTTCTTTTTCTTTTGAACTAGTTTCTATAATTTTTACAATGCCTCCATTTTTTATCACTAATCTTTTATCAGCGCTTAAAGCTAAACAGGGGTCATGAGTGACAATTAAAACAATTTTATTTTCCTCTATTAAAACCTCAATTGCTTTTTCTTTTCTAATCCCAGCATTTTCTATTTCGTCAATTAAAATAATCGGAGAAGTGCTGATATTGGCAATATCAGAAACCATTAAAGCCCGGCTTTGGCCTCCGGACAAATTTAACAAATTCATTTCCGGAGAAATTGCCTCGCCGGTAATTTCATTTGCTTCTTTTATCACTTCTTCAATTAATCCTTTTCTTGCCTTTTTGCCTCTTGATTCTAAATGAAGTTTTAAAAAATCCTTCACCCTCATATCAGTCAAAAAATTCATTGTTTGAGACAAAGAAGCAATCAATTTTCTTTTGGGATTAAACCTCCATTCTTTTTCTGGTGTTTTCCCATTGATTAAAATTTTTCTTTTGCTTTTGGTATCTTTCTGGGCTATTTTTTCAATATCATAAAGCAACTGGCTTTTCCCAGAGCCGGTTGGACCAACAATTGCTACTACCTCTCCTTTTTTGATATCAATTCTTTCAAAATTCTCTTTTTC
>JAGGTM010000005.1 GCA_021163745.1 bacterium | reverse complement strand
TGTAAATATTATTTTCCCATTTTCTTCCATAACTTTTATTTAAAGGAATCTCTTTCCAGTTAATTTCATCTACAATTTCTTTATTTGGATTTTTTAAAACCAAAGTATTATTTGAAGCTAATGGATTTTCTATAATAACATCAGCAAAATCCTCAAAAGAAGAATTTTTTCTTGCAATTAAAAAATATCCCTTCTTTGGGATTTTCTTATTAGAAAATAGTTTTGATGTAGCATAACTTGAAAAACTTTTTGCATTTTCTGTTTTCCTTAAAATATACCAACCGCTAAGATTAACATCTTCATTATTTGGATTATATAATTCTACAAACTCATCTTTAGGATTACCTTCTGAACCAATATACACTTCTGAAATTAAAATTTTAGGATATATTTTTGGATTATTCTTGCTGGTATTTTTATTCTTATTAGAAGTTTCATTTCCCCCATCTCCTCCACCAATGATATATTCTTTTTCTACATATCCTGAACTATTTTCTTTCTTAGGAGTTCCTCCAATATTTTTACTTGTCTGCCAACTTAGATTTTTCTTTCTTTCCATTGTTCTAAAAGATAAATTGCTTCCAGCAGGCCAAGAAGAATCTGCTTCTACTCTATCTTTTAGTTTGCAATTTTTATCAAATAAAAATAGAGCTTCGTTTGAATTTCTGATTGCTCCTTTATATATTAAATCTGCTTTTATATCAGGAACAGAATCATCATCGGTTCTTTCCAAAAGAATAAAACCATAAGGTGGGATTTTAATTTCCGGAAAAACTAATTTTAATTTTTGATTTTTATTCTGTATCTGCCAGCCGGTTAAATCTATCTCATTGCCGGTCAAATTTTTTAACTCTATCCATTCATTATAAGAAGAATCCTCTGTTCCCATCCAAGCAATTTCATTGAAAATTGCTTCTTCTTGATCTATTTGATATTGATCCTCTAAAGAACACCAATTTATTTCTTCTTTTTCCTTCTTTTTCTTCTTTTTCTTCTTTTTCTTTACTTCTTTTTTCTTTTCCTTTTTCTTTTTATCTTCTTTATTTTTATTCATCTCTTTCTTCTCTTTTTCTATTATCTCTCTTTTTTCTGTTTTTTCTGCTTTATTGCTTGGTTCTTCTATTTTCTTTGCTTCTTTTTTAATTTCTTTTTTTGAATTTATCTTACTGCTCTCAGGCATCTCTTCTTTGTATGTCTGCATTGGTGGTGTTTCTCTATTAGATTGACGGAATACTGCTTTCTTTTTTATTTCTGCAGTTAAAAGATTTTCTTTTTGTTTATTAGTTAATGGGATAATTTCTTTTAATCTGATTATGGTTCTTTCTGCAAGGTCTTTTGTTTTAGAAGTAAATTGAGTAAATTTTTGAGAAAAAACTTCTGCTAGTTGTTTTATAGGATTTTTAATTGGCTGGGCTATTTTAGGATTATAATATTCTTTTCTCTGCCAAGGATTAGATGGTGGAGAGCCGGCAAGCTTTTTGGCTATGTAAATGTGTTTATTTTGAAAGGAGCGAATTTTGTTAATTTTAGAAACTTCTAATAAATCAATTCCCAAATTTTCTGCTTTGCTTATTACTCTTTTCTGCAAAGAGTATTTTTGAGAATATTCTTTTTCTAAATCGTTTATTGAAATCAATCTATACCTTTTATCATTCCATTTAATTTTTGGGCCATAAAGTTTGTCTTGGAGTGACCATTTTCTAACTCCATAGCCACTATTCCAATTAGAAACATCTGAGAAACGTGAATATAGTCCATCATTGTTTCCATCAGGACAACTAGCATGGCTTCCTTTCTCTACTAAAATTCTCTGATGGTTTGTTTTAGGGTTATCTAATTCATTATTTGCCAAAATTATTTTTGTTTTAGAGCCATTATGAGCAAAGCCAATTACTTTTGTTGGCTTTTTAGTATTTTTATCTACATAAACATCAACTCTTTCCCAGTCACCGTAATGTTCGTTAGTAAATTCATTAAAAACATAATAAAGATGATATTCATAAATCCATTGATTACTATTATCTATAACATTGCAAAAAACAGTGAAATAATTAAGTTTCTCTTCTATGCTTAAAGAATCATACTTTGCTTTGGCTTCTTCTGCTGGTAGTTCATTTAAATTTTTATCATAATTGAAATCCAAAGGACTGCAGGGGAAATATTTTTCTTCTGTGTCAAACCAAAAATTAGGAGCATAATTTTTCGGATTAGGATAAGGAGCTTTCTGATTTAAAGAAACAGAAAAAACAAAATAAACTCCTATTAAAAGGAGAAAAATAAAAATAAAGGAAACTACCTTTATCTTAAAACCTCTCATATTTTATTGCCTTAAATAAAGATAAAGCAAAAGATAAACTAATTAAAAGAAATGTTAAAAGATAACTTAACAAAAGAGAATGAAAAAGATAAACCCCAATAAGATTGCCAATAATTGGAGAAATAATCGCAAAAATACCCACCCAAATTGGAGGAATGAAAATTAGTTTTAATTTAGATGATTTTTTAAAGAAAAAAGAGTAAAAGATTCCAACAAGAAGAAAAGAAAAGAAAAATTCAAGCCAAAGAGTACCTATCTGTAAAGAAGGTTCAATTATTAAAAAATTCACTATATCAATTTTAAAAGGGTAGCCAATTGTCCAAAAAATAGGAAATATAACTCCGCTGGCTGTCCATAGCCATTCGGCAAATATTACAGGAATCAAAAAAGCCAAAATCCAAGAAGGAATACCAAGCAAAATTAAAAGAAAAATTTTCTTTTTATTATCTCTGAGAAAAGCATAACTAAGGCCTAAACCTCCGAAAATAGCGAGAGATAAAACCCCTAACCAGTGAATAGGATATATAAAGGCATCTTTCGAATGTGCAACATCTTTATACAAAGCACCTCCCCAAACCAAACCCGCAATCCCAAAACCAAAAACCACTGCAAGTAATTGTCTTTTAAATTCCTTTGAATTTCTCCAATTTAAAACCCACCAATTCAATTCCTTCTTTGGCAAAAGAAAAAAACTTTTAACTCTTTTTAAAAAAGGCATAATTAAAAAAATTTAAAGAAATTAAATTTTAATACACTTCTACCTTATAATTTCAATTTCTCTTTAACAAGATTATCAAACACCCCTTTTATTCCTCTTTGATTTATAATAAGTTTTCTTTATTTCTTTTCCTGTGTAGAATTCTTAATTTAACCTAAGAAAATTATTACAACCTCCTGTATCTTAAAGCTATCTTACCTCACCGTGTTACTCATTATTTAATAAAACTAACCAGAGATGGACTACTTATTTCAGTAGCTTTAAGAATTCCTCCAAAGACAATTCTGCATCCCTTAATAATCTTCTCAAAAGTCCTTTTCCTAAAACTTTATGATCCGGAATAGTTAAAGGTCTTTTCTTTGGATGATATAAAAACGAATATGACTACCCTTTTGTCTAACTTGTCGGTAGCCAATTTTAAAAATGTTTTGACTGCTCTTTTACCTGAAATTTGGGGTAATTTTGACACAAAATTATTTAAGAGTTATTGTGTGTAAGCTTAATTCTTCTGGTTTGTAAGATTCCAAAATCTCTTGGTTTCCCTTTTCTTCTAAACAAATCTCAATAACTTCTCTAATATTTTTTAAAGCCTCATCTAAAGTTTTACTTTGAGAATAACAACCTCTGAAAAGAGGGCATTCTACAACATAAAAACCATCTTCATCTTTTTCCACAATAACCGGAAATTGGCGATTTTTAATTTTGGCTAGAAGAGATTTTTTCATATATTATTTATATAGTAATAAAACTAAACTGAAAGGTCAAATGAGGATAAAAAATATGTCATTGTAAGAACAAAACCTCTTTCTATCTTCCACTCCAACCTCTGTCGAAGAGGGGTCGCGATGCTTTTAGAAGGTGGAAATCTTCTTCTTCTTCGTTACATCGGCAAATCCACAGGAGGCTTTGCTTTTCTCGCTTCTATTTTTGGAATAGTGGGTGCAACTACCGGTGCACCTGGGAAATGATAAACCGTGGCTAATTCTTCAATATTAAAAACAAAGCAACGCGGAGCAGAAGAAAAAGGTCCGGGCTTTAGATATTTAATATATTTTGACTTTAATGGAAAATATCTTTTTTTAAACAAAGACAAAATAAGCCGCTTTCTTCTATAATTTTTCTTTTTATTCAAAAATCCTCCATTCACGCTTATTGCTTTATTTATTTTAAAACCATTCAAGTTTTCTGTATTAAACTGTTTAAAACAACCCACGATAGCAGAAACATTTGCCTTAGAAAAAATTTCTTTAGGAGATAAATATACAAATCTGATAATAGTTTCAAAACCAATTTTGGAGATATTTTTTTCAATTGCAGATAAAACCTGCCATTCATCTCCTGTTAATGTTGATCCCGGACCCTTAAGTTCTACCTGCCTCGGCACTCTTCTCGGTAATTCTCTCGGAACAACAATTTTAGGTCTGGGTTCTCTTACTCTTCCCGAAAACATATCTGAAAATGCCTCGCCAATCTCATCTATAAAGTCAATTAATTCATCCCCTAATCCCCATCTTCTTCCTATTTTTTTGTCAATATATCGTCTACCTTCTTTTTTCCACTCATCTCCGATAGGCCTTATCAATGTCTGAACCCAAATCTGCTCTTGCGGATCTAATTTGGATAAAACCTCCATTAAAGAAGAAACAGGATCAACCTGCTCTTCTGCAGAAGGGTCTATAAACTCAGAATAGGTACGAATGGGGTAAAAGTCGGGTTTAGTTAAGCAAAATTCTCCTCCCCATATATCATAATTCTCATTGGGAATGTCTTCGGGAATTAATTGGGTATAATCATCCACCTCGCTTATTTCCACATCAGGATATTGGGCATATATATGTGCTTCCACCAAATTTCTGTATTTTTCCGGAGTGCGAATAAAAAAATGCACCGCACCCCCAAAACTGGCTATTTCTAAAGAAAACCATTCCTGAACAAACCCATTAAAATTTCTATCCATAAAATCGGGATACTTATAAATTCCGTGAAGACCGGCAAAAATCTGCTCCATTGCTTTCGGGCTTTTTTTAATCTCTCTAGGAATTTTTATTTCTAAAACAGTCCATTCTATCTTAGATATATACTCTTCTCTTTTCGTTCCTATCCACAAATTTTTCAAAATTAAAAAAAGAATAACAGGCAACCAAACCCACCACAATGAAAATAAATTAGAAATTAACAGACCAAGTATATTATTAAAAGAAACAGACATATGGTTTATAAATAACAAAATTGCAATCTTCTGCCTAATTTATTCTCGTAAGGTATATTTTCCGTCGGGAGTTCTTATAAAATACTTCCTATCCTGTAAATTAATTAAAATGGTATTTTCCTTTACTAATCTTTTTTTTGAAACTTCTTCAAGAATTTTTTCTTTCTCCATCGGACCATTTTCTCTAATTAAGTTTTCAATTACCTGTCTCACCGTACCATGAGGATAACCCCATTCTGCTAAAGCATACATCCCTCTGCCGATTAAGACAAAACGTGAATCTTTAATTAACTCATTATGAACAGTAGCAACATTTACTTTCTGAGAAAGATTTTCTTTATTGATAAAATGCGCAACTTCAGTAAAATGAAGAGGTTTATTATACTTTTTCAAAATCATATATGCCTTGTCTCTTACTCCTCTTGGATTTATCTCCGGCCAATTAATCAATCCAAATTCACCAAAATTATTACAAGAAATTATTCTCGCTGCATCCAAATAAGATTCCAACGCTTTTTTAGATAAAGAATTATGTATATTTTTTAGGTAATTAAATATATAATCATAAGGGACCGGAGAACGTTTATTTTCTAAATGAGAAATTAAATTACTAATCAGTTCGCTTATCTTGCAATAAAACTGCTTGGAGTTTGTCCAAGAAGTGTGAAAAATCTGATTATTGGAAAAACGATGATACGGTTTTCCCAAATAAAGAATGAACAAAATCGCACCTTTCTTGGGATGAGGATTTTCTGTATCTGTTAGCTCGTTTAAAATTCTTTCTTCCCTAGCCAACTTTCCCCTCTGATTTAAATACCAATCTACAGTATCAAATGCCGGCCTCAGGGAAGTTAATATCGGCGGTTTTCTTAGAATAAAAAAAGCGGCCTCCTCTATCTGGCGAACCCGCTCTCTGGTAATCCCATATTTCCTCCCAACCGCCTCCAGAGTTTTTCTGTTTCCGTCTTCCAGACCAAATCTATGGATAATAACTTCCCTGTACCTATCCCTTGGTAAAGCATCAAGGGATTTTAGAACTAGATTGTAGGAAGTAAATTTTTTCATTTATCGTTTAAAAAAATAAAGAAGACCTTATTTATAAAGATTTATCTTACGCCAAGGTATTTTTATTTTTTATTTCTGCCATATTACCACTAACGGTGCGGTAATAAAAATTGAAGAGTAAGTTCCCACAATAATTCCTATTATCAAAGAGAGAACGAAATATTCAATGCTTGCTCCACCTAACAAAAATACAGCAAAAAGAACAAATAACGTGGTTAAGGCAGTGTTTATACAACGAGTAATACTTTCTTTTATACTTTTATCGGTTAAATCTCCAAAATTATCCCAGCTACATTTAGAAAGATTTTCTCTTATTCTGTCAAATATAACTATAGTATTATTAACAGAATATCCCAAAATAGTCAAGAGCGCGGCTACAAAAGGCAATCCAACCTCAATTCTGTAAAAATGACAAAATATAGAAAAAATACCACAAGTAATTAAAATATCGTGGAATAAAGCGATTATTGCCACACTTCCATATTTCCAAGAGGGAACCGGCCTTGATACCTTTCTAAATGCCCAAGCAATGTATATAATAATGGCAAAAAGAGAAAGAATAATGCTATACAAGGCCTTTGTTCTTAATTCCTTTCCGATAACGGGACCAATTGTCTCAAATCTCTTCTGAACTACTCCCCCTCCTAAAGTATTTAGCTTATCTAAAATTTCTTTATGAGTGTTCTCGCCTATATGCTTAAATCTTAAAATAATTCCCCTTTCTCCCGTAGCCTGGATAACAACATTTCCTATATCATTTACCTCTTTTATTTTTTTATTGATAACATCGTTCGAGGGTCTTTCATTTTTAAACTCTACCTCTAATAAGCTGCCACCAGTAAAATCAATGCCCAATCTAAGGCCCCAGAATATTAAAACAACTAAACTGACTAAAATTAGTAAGATGGAAATAAAGAAAAATATTTTTGAATGTGAGACGATGGACATGGATGTTAATTAAACGCAAAGTGTAAAGCGCAAAACTCAAAACTACAGCGCAAAGCGAAAAGCGAAATTTTTTCTTTTTTAGCTTTAAGCTTTAAGTTGTAGCTTTGAGTTTTGAGCTAAATTAAAATCTATTAATACCACAAACATCTAATTTTCTCTATTTTACTTCCCGGGAACCTCAATAACAAACTTTTAGTAATTACAATTGCAGAAAACATACTAATAATAACACCGATTCCCAATGTTAATGCAAATCCTTTTACCATACCAGTTGCTACTGTATATAAAATTAAACAAGTAATTAATGTAGATATATTTCCGTCGCGAATTGCCGGCCAGGCGCGGGAAAAACCATCTATGATTGCCCCACCTAAACTCTTGCCAGATTTCAGCTCTTC
>JAGGTM010000017.1 GCA_021163745.1 bacterium | reverse complement strand
GAATTTTCGCTCCGTCAGGAATTTCAAATCTTTTCAGCTTTTGAATCCCATTTGCTTTCTCACAATAGACAAAAGTTGATCCTAAATAGGTAGCAACACCATCTCCGGCTGCGATCGCGGCCATTGAAGATGAAACTACATAATCTATCTCTATTTTCGAACCAGTAACCGGAAGCAGTACTTCTTCAACCATCCTCTGCGCGAGTATATCGCGCAAATTCGTAAACTTTAAAATTTGGGAAACATCAATGTAACCATCACTATGCTTCTCGGAAGTCAGAAGGGCGTGGGGACCCCTTCCTCTGTACGTCCAAATCGCGTCACAAATTTCAAAAATCTCAATGTAGTTTTCTTTTCTGCAACCAACATCTGCAATCTTTCTAATCTCTCTTTCTTTTTCTAACCCTTCTAGTCCTTTAAATTTTTCCAATAATAAACTCATCTCATTTCCCTCCTTTCTTTTTTAAAGATTCTATATATTCTTTGTTTTTCTTATCTGCTGACTCGAGTACTACAAACCTGCCGGTTTTCTTAATCAGATCCCGTTTTGTTTTCTCTATCAAAATTTCCACCAAAATCTCCGGGAATAATACTATATAGTTCCTTTTAGATTCTTTGATTTCTCCCATTTTTTCCCTCCTTTCTTTAAATTTAAAGTTCTGATTTTATTTTTTTTAAAGTTCAAACTCTCTTCGCAAATTAACACAAAAATATATGCAAGTCAAGATTTAAAAATGAATCTGGAATTATGAATTTGGGATTAAGGTTTTGATTTTGAACTTCTAAACTTTCCTGATTCATGATTCCTGATTCATGATTCAATTTGGGATTCGTTTTGAATTGAGATTTTAGACTTTAGATGTAGATTTGGCATTTGCTTGTCCTTACAATCTGTGAAGCAAATTGTTTATGGAATTTTGGTCATTTGGATTTGCCTGCCCTCCCAAGTTTTGCTTTGCAAAATTCGGGAAGGTAAAGATTTAGGATTTTGAATTTTGAATTTTTAATAATAAGCTTTGCGCTTTGCGCTTTTGTTCAAGTTTTGCTTCACAAAATTTGGGCGGGCCAAAAAACCCACCATTTTGGTGGGATGTTTTTTTGTTTTTTGTTAGTTAAAGAACTTTAAAAATGGGTTTCCTCGCCGGGGTCGCCGGCAAGGAAACAAAAAACGGTGGCTTTTGGCCACCGTTTAGATTTCTATACTTGCACAAAAACCTAAACGGTAGCCACCACCGCTACATTAATTACTACTAAAACCAAAACTAAAACTAATTTGAGAAAATTATTTATATCCATATTTTATTCTATTGTCTCTCTTATTCTTTGTTTGTCAAGAGGAGAAATTGAAGTTTAACTTAAATAACTTGCATTAAAAAGAGATTATTTATTCTCTTTTCTCCATACTACTATCTGCTGGAATGGGATTTCTATTCCTTCTTTATCAAAGGCAATTTTTATTCGTTTTCTTAATTCGCCTGTAACATCCCATTGTTTTAATGGCTGGGTTTCCCCTAAAATTTTAATAATAATTGCAGAATCTGCAAAATCCTCTACTCTTAAAAATTGAGGCGGTTTTATTATAAATTCTTTCCAATTAGGATCTTCTGCTAATTCTTTTCCTACTCTATTTACCACTTCTATTACTTTTTCTAAATCACTGTCATAGGAAACCCCCACATTTAAATTTACTCTGGCAAAATCCTTAGAAAGATTGGATGCTTTTTTAATTTCTCCGTTTGGAATATTGTGCACTACTCCATCTAAATCTCTCAAAACTGTTTTTCGCAAGTCAATATCTTCCACTAATCCACATGTTCCATCAAAACAAACTACATCTCCAATTCTATATTGGTTTTCTAAAATTATGAATAATCCTGCTATAAAATCTCTTACCATATATTGCGCGCCAAACCCTATAGCTACTCCTGCAATTCCCGCTCCTGCCAATAACGGACCCACATTTATTCCTACCTCAGGGAGTATAGTTAAAATAGCCACTAACCAAACTACAACTTTTAATGCAGCATTAAAAATTCTTATCAGTGTATCTTCCCTTTTTCTTTCTGCTTCTTTAGTTAGGAAATGATCTGAAACAACTGCTTTTCTTACTGCTTTTTCAATAAAAATTTTTCCAAATTTAACTATTAAGTAGGATGCTACTACTATTCCTATTATTTTAATACTGTGAACAAAAAACCAATTAGTTAATTTTGGAATTAAATCAGAGAAAGACATTTTCTTAAGGGTTTTACCCTACTCCGACGTATGTCGGAAGAGGATAAAATCCTAATGAAGCATCTCCGACAGGGGTCGGAGGGAGAAAATTAAAATGATTACTTACACGTTCCGTCTGCGCCTTTGTTGGTGTCCGAAAGTTTCTTATTGCATTCTTGTGGAGGATTATTAAATCCGCTGCAGATTCCATTTTTATATGCTTCGGGAGTACGTGTGCCATTATAATCAGAACCGTTTATTAAAAGAGCCGGGGAACCTCTCACATTGTATTTTTTACATAAATCTAACTCATATTTTAACAATTCTTCTGCTTCTTTTTCAAAACAAGATTTAACCTTATCTATATTTAAGTTTACTCTCTTAGCAGAATTAAGCCAGCAGTTATCTACATTGGAGGGGTTGCAGTTTTTGTTAACATCTTTTACGAATTCCCAATATTTATCTTTCTGATATTTAAATACACACAATTCTCTTATGTCTTGATTTAATTCTCCTTTTCCATGCATTGAGCAATAATTTCCCTCGTCAGTAAAGCAGAATTTTTTAGGATCCATATACTTTTCATAAATTACATAATGCGGCTGAAAATTTATATAATTTTCAAGAAGTTCTATTGCCGGGAAGATTGCTTCTTCTGCCTGATTTCCATAAGGGCAAAAAGCCATAGTAAAAAGTAAAACATCGGGTTTATCTTTTTTGGAAATTGTATTTGATTTCTGTTTTGGTTTTTCTTTTGAGATTTCATTAAGCGGAATAAACTGAGTGAATAAAAGATTTCCACTTGAAGAAAGATATAATTCAAATTTTTTATCATCTATTGAGGCATAAAGGTGATATAAGCCGTCTTCATATTTTACTTTATCCAAAGAGAATTTTTTTCCCTGAGGAATCTGACTTTTAATAAATTCCACTGCTTTTTTTACTGCGGAAGAGCTTTCCGGATTTATAAATGGATTTATCTTCCATCCGCCGCTTAGATAACTGCCAATAATAACCGTCAAAAGAAAGATTGAAATTATACCCGAATATATAACTTTTTTGTCCATAAAAATAAAAGCAAATCTATTTTTTTTCAGGAATACTATATTCCTGGAAAAATTATAGTTTCACTTTTTAATTTCAATGTTTTTAATTTAGCAGATTTTTAAAAATAAAGCAATACCCTTCTTTTTTTAAAATCCCAAATCCCAAATTACAAATTACAAACAAATTCAAAATTCAAATGTTCAAAATTCAAAAGGAATACCTCTCCCCCTCCTACACTTCCCCCTCCCCAAAGGGGAGGGGGAGGATATAATAGGAATTTCTCAAATCCTCTTTCCGTACGGAGGGGGATATAGATGAGAAAAATTCTTCAAATCCTCCCCCTCCCTCTGGGAGGGGGAGGAGTAAGGTGGGGGAGGGTATTTTGAGTTTTACCCAGCACCACTTTGGGCTATAAGCCCAGAGTGGTGCTGGGTGCGCTTTGAGTTTTTAAATAAGTGAATGCTATTTTAAACCAAGGAGTATATTTATTAGAGTTTTTCTTGATATGGTTTTTTAACTTATTTATACTTTCCCATTTTATTTCTGAAACTTCTTTTTTATTTGGCTGGATATTCCCGTTGTAATTGCATATAAATACTTTACATATTTCTTTTTCTGTTCCAATATTTTTGTATTTGGCTTTGTATTTAAATTTGAATAAATATTTTAATAATTTACACTTAATTCCTAATTCTTCTTTTAATCTCCTTTTTGCGCACTGCAAATAAGTTTCATTCGGTAATGGATGAGATGCACAAGACCCATCCCAGAAAAGAGGCCACAATTTTTTATATTTTGACCTTTTGGCTAATAAAATTTCTTTTTTGTTAAAGACCATTACTAAAATAGCCCGATGAAGCATCCCATTTCCTTTATGGGCTCTTTCTTTATTTTCAAATTTAACAATCCTGTCATTTTCATCTACAATAATAACTTTATTCATTGTAATCCCCTCCCCCCTCTAAATCTCCCCCTCCGACAAGAGTCGGAGGGGGAGATTAAAAAAAGGAATATCTCCCCTCTTGGTAAGGGGAAATATTTCCTCT
>JAGGTM010000034.1 GCA_021163745.1 bacterium | reverse complement strand
GTTCTGCTGCTGCAGTGGCATCAAATCAATGTATTGCAGCATTAGGTTCTGATACCGGGGGTTCTATTCGTCAGCCCGCTGGTTTTTGTAATGTAGTGGGATTAAAGCCAACTTATGGAAGAGTTTCAAGATATGGATTAATGGCTATGGCTTCTTCTTTAGATCAGATTGGCCCATTAGCTAAGACAGTTGAAGATGCAGAGATATTATTAAGCGCGATAGAAGGAAAAGATGATATGGATTCGACATCCGTGAATTTTGAAAAATTAAAGATTAAAACGAAAATAAAAAAAGTTAAAGATCTAAAAATAGGGATACCAAAAGAATGCTTTATTAAGGGATTAGATAAAGAAGTTGATTTTGCCATAAAAAAAGTTATAGAAAGATTTAAAAATTTAGGAGTAAAAATTTATGAGATTAGTTTGCCGTATTCTGAATACGCATTGCCCTGTTATTATATTATTATGGCATCAGAAGTATCTGCTAATTTAGCCAGGTATGACGGAGTTAAATATGGACTTTCAGTCACTGGAAGAGATTTAATTGATGGATATTTTAAAACAAGGAGAAAAGGATTTGGTAAGGAAGTAAAAAGAAGGATTATTTTAGGAACATATTGTTTGTCTGCTGGATATTATGATGCCTATTATTTGAAAGCGCAGAAAGTAAGGACATTGATTAAGAATGATTTTGAGAAAGCATTTAAGAAGGTTGATTTAGTTATTACTCCTACTTCTCCTACTGTTCCTTTTAAAATAGGAGAAAAAATAAAAGACCCAGTAAAGATGTATCTTTCGGATATTTATACTGTTTCTGTAAATCTTGCCGGAGTTCCAGCGATTTCTATTCCATGTAGAGATACAGATAGTGATTTGCCAATCGGATTTCAGATTATCGGACCACATTTTAGCGAGGATTTGATTTTTAAGACAGGAAAATTATATGAGTCAAGTTATTTATAATAATTATGCGCAAAAGCCCATTTTACTCTGTTTGATAAATTAAATCAGATTCTATTAGCAATTTATTGATTTTTATTTTAAAATGAAATAAAATTTTAAAACATATGGCAATTAAATTAGAAACATTAAGACATTCGCTATCCCATGTTTTGGCATATGCAGTAAAAGAACTTTATCCAGGAGTTAAATTTGGAATTGGTCCAGTTATTGAGAATGGATTTTATTACGATTTTGATTTTTCGAAATCTAAAGAAAGTCCTAAAGAAAAAGATTTACCAAGAATTGAAGAAAAGATGAGAGAGATTATTAATAGTAATTTACCATTTAAAAAAGAGAACTGGAATGTGGATAAGGCATTAAAATTCTTCCGAGAACAAAATCAGGATTATAAAGTAGAATTAATAAAAGACCTCAAGAAGAAAGGAGAGAAATATGTGAGCATTTATAAATTAGGAGATTTTATAGATCTATGCAAGGGCCCTCATATTAAATCAACAAAAGAAATCAATTGTAATGCATTTAAACTAAATAAGATAGCGGGGGCATACTGGAAAGGAGATGAAAAAAATCTTATGCTTGTTAGAATTTATGGTTTAGGATTTGAAACAAAAAAACAATTAAATGATTTTATAGAAAAACAAAAACAGGCCGAAGAGGTAGATCACCGGATTTTGGGAAAGAAATTAGAATTATTTATTTTTGACAAAGATATTGGAGCAGGATTACCTTTATGGCTTCCTAAAGGAGCAATTCTTTATCACATTATTGAAAACTATCTTTATGAAGAACTTTTAAAAGAAAAGTACCAATGGGTAAAAACTCCTCATATTGCTAATATAAAATTATGGGAAATTTCTGGTCATCTGAGTTTCTATAAAGAGAATATGTATTCTCCTATTAAAATTGATGATGAGAAGTACCAATTGAAACCAATGAATTGTCCTTTTCATTTAAAGATATACAGGTCAAAAATTCGTTCTTGGAGAGATATGCCACTGAAGTTTGCGGAATTGGGCACAGTTTATAGATACGAAAAGTCAGGCGTTTTGCACGGCCTGACTAGAGTGAGAGGATTTACTCAAGATGATGCTCATATATTTTGTACTCCAGAACAATTAAGTAATGAATTAGTTAAAATTCTAAATCATGGATTAAAAATATTAAAGACATTTGGATTTAAAAATTACAAAGTTTATTTATCTACCAGACCAGAAAAGTATATTGGTACCCTTAAATATTGGGAGAAGGCAACTAGGGCTTTAAAATATGCTTTAAACAAAAAGAAAATAAAGTATGAAATTGATCCAGAAGGAGGAGTGTTTTACGGTCCAAAAATTGATATTAAAATCAGAGATAATTTGGAAAGAGAGTGGCAGTGTACAACTATTCAAGTAGATTTCAATCTACCTGAAAAATTTGATATAAGTTACATTGATAAAAAAGGGAATAGACAAAGACCGATTATGATTCACAGAGCACTATTAGGTTCTGTTGAAAGATTTATCGGAGTTTTATTGGAGCACTATAAAGGCGATTTGCCTTTATGGCTTTCTCCTGTGCAGATATGGGTTATTCCCGTTGGTGCGAGCCACAGAAAATATGCCACAGAGATAAACAGGGAGCTGCTTTGTAATAATTTTCGGGTTGAGGTCAGAGACGAAAATGAGACTGTTTCTAAAAAAATTCGCGATGGAGAAATTCAAAAAATCCCTTATATTTTAGTAGTAGGAGACAAAGAAATGAAATCAAATTCTGTCCGAATAAGAACTAAAAATAAAGATATAGGGATGATGAAATTAAGGAAATTTATAGAAAAAGCAAAGAAAGAAATAGATAAAAAGAAATAAAAATACATTTCGATTCCTTTGGTGTCATTGATAAATTACATCATATAGTTACAACTTTGTTAATACTTTAGGCCCGTTTTCAGTAACTGCTATCATATGCTCAAAATGAGCGGATAAAGAGTTATCTTTAGTTTTAAATCCATATCCATCTTTTGCTTTTTTTATTTCCCAACTTCCTGCACTTACCATTGGCTCAATACAAAAAACCATTCCCGGTTTTATCTTTTCTCCAGTATGTCTTTTTCCGTAATTTAAAATCTGTGGATCTTCATGTAGCTCTTTTCCGATCCCATGCCCACAGAGATCTCTTATCACAT
>JAGGTM010000016.1 GCA_021163745.1 bacterium | reverse complement strand
TTATTTTTTTAGCATATATTTTGCAGGTTAGTGTGTTTCCTTTGTTTGTTATTGATAGTGTTTTCCCGAACTTGATTTTAGTTTTAGGCTTTTTTCTATTACTGCTAAAGAATTTTAAAAATATATTTTTAATAGCATTTGTAGGCGGAATATTTTTAGATCTTATTTCTCCGTTTTTTGGTCCCGGTATTCTTTCTTTATTAATTTTATTTTTTTTGCTTCATAAATTAAGTTTTAATATTGCCACTTTAAGCGATGCATTAAAACAATATTCGGCATCCGGATTATTAATGCTTTTAATTTTGGTGTTTTTTATAAGTTTAGTTTACAATTTCTTACAATTAGGTTTTTCAAAGTTATTATATTCGGATTTTAATATAAACTGGCATTATTACCTATACTTTACTTTTTTTCAAGGTATTTATAATATATTCATATTTCTAATTTTGTTTTATGGGAAAAAGATATTAT
Organism: bacterium; assembly: GCA_021163745.1. Taxonomy (GTDB): domain Bacteria; phylum Patescibacteriota; class Minisyncoccia; order Portnoybacterales; family JAGGTM01; genus JAGGTM01. The sequence continues at coordinate 7,265 of JAGGTM010000016.1, read as the reverse complement.
GTAAAAAACGATTCTCGTAATACCATTGAAACAGAGGAAGTTTTTTTAGATGCGGAAGCATTGAGGTCTTTGGAAGAGAAAGGAAAATTAGAGAAAAAAATTTCTTCCAAAAGGATTACTATCCTATACATTGTTATTTTGACGGGTTTTATTTTTCTTCTTTTACGAACGGGCCAACTTCAGATAGCAAAAGGTAAGTATTACGAAAAGTTAGCAATTGGGAATGTAATAAGAGAGTATCCTGTTTATGCTCCCAGAGGAGTGATTTATGACCGGAATGAAACTCCGTTGGTATATAATATCGCTGATTTTAATTTAGTGTTGGATATACGTAGTTTTTTGGGTAATCCAAAAGGAAAAAGAGTAAGAATTTTAGAGGAAATATCGTCTGTAATAAAAAGATCAAAGGACGAAATAATTGCGGAAATTGAAAATAGAAAACTAAAAAGCAATACATTAGTTTTGGAGGATGATTTATCCAAAGAACAGGTTTTAATCATTGAATCCCATATTAAAAACTGGAATGGAATTTATTTAAAAAAAGAAATCAAAAGAGATTATCAATTTTCTCCGTATTTTTCTCATATTCTTGGTTATGTTAGCAAAATTTCAGAGGAAGATTTGGATAAGAATCGAGATTATCACTCGGGAAATTATATAGGAAGGACAGGGTTAGAGTTGTTTTACGATAAGTGGCTAAGAGGGAAGGATGGAAAAGAGATAATGGAGGTAAATTCATTTGGTGAGACTGTCAAAAAATTAAAAACAGAGCCATCTAAACCGGGGAATAGTTTAATTTTAAATATTGATAAGGATTTACAGATAAAACTTTATCGTAGTTTAAAAAAATATGCGGATAGAGCAGAAGGAAGAGGGGTTGGTATAGTTCTTAATCCTTTAAATGGTGCAGTTATGGCGTTAGTTAGTTTGCCAAGTTTTGATAATAATATATTTTCTGGAAAAATTTCAAAAGATGAGTATAATAAACTGGTAAGCGATGTAAATAAACCATTTTTAAACAGGGCGATATCCGGAGAGTATCCTCCAGGTTCTACTATAAAGCCGTTGATTGCGAGCGCTGGATTACAGGAGAAGATTGTATCTTCATCTACCATAATTGATTGCAAGGGTGGAATTTCTATAAAAGACAAATATGCGCCAGAAAAGATATGGTATTTTGCTGACTGGAAAGTCCATGGTATTACTGATATAATTAAAGCAATTGCCGTTTCTTGTAATGTTTACTTCTATCATTTATCCGGAGGTTATGGTAAAATTAAGGGATTGGGGATAGAGAAAATAAAAAAATATCTGCAATTATTTGGATTAGGCAGTAAGACGAATATAGATCTTCCTAATGAACATTCCGGTCTTGTTCCTGACGGGAAGTGGAAAGAGAGAGTAAAAGGGGAAAAATGGTATATCGGTGATACTTACCATATTGGTATAGGACAGGGTGATATCAGGGTAACTCCCATTCAAATTGCTGCAGCCACTTCTGTTATTGCAAATAAAGGAACCTTATACAAACCGCAAATAGTAGACAAGATTACAGATGAAAATGGAAACTTAATAATGGATATTTCTCCTGAAATTATAAGGAGGGATTTTATAGATAAAAAATATCTGAATATAGTAAGGAAGGGAATGAGAAAGGCAGTGGTATATGGTTCGTGTAGGTCGTTAAGTGATTTACCTGTTGAAGCTGCAGGCAAAACTGGAACTGCTCAGTTTTGTAAAGATAAAACTCATGCGTGGTTTACCGGTTTTGCTCCATTTAATAATCCCGAGATAGTTATAACTGTTTTAGTAGAAGGAGGAGGGGAAGGACATAAGATGGCCGTACCGATAGCAAAGGAAGTGTTACAATGGTATTTTAAGGATAGGTTTGATTAAGATCTCGAATCTCAAAACTCCCGCTCCAAAGGAGCGAGGCTCGCCCAGCCCTACTTTTGGAACAAAAGTAGGGCTGGGCGGCAAATCTCAAATCTACATCTTAAATCTCAAATCTAATTTAAGCTCAAAGCTCAAAGTACAAAGCGCAAAGCTACAGCGTAAAGCTTAAAGCTAAAAAAGAAAAATTTCGCTTTGCGCTTTGAGTTGTAGTTTTGAGTTTTGCGCTTTGCGCTTTGCGCTAGGAGTAAATTTTATTATGAGATATTTAACTTTACAAGGTTTAGAAAAATTAAAGAACGAGTTAAAAGAAAGAAAGACAAAAGTTAGAAGAGAAATTGCCGAAAGGTTAGAAGAGGCAAAGGCATTGGGAGATTTGTCCGAGAATACAGAATATTCTTCTGCAAGAGAGGCCCAGGCATTTAATGAAGGGAGAATTTTAGAATTGGAAGAAATCATAAGAAACGCGGTGGTGGTAAGTTCCAGAAAAAAGAAGAAAAAGGAAATACAGATAGGTTCGGATATTTCTGTTAAATGCGGAAATCAGGTTAAGCACTTTACTATTGTCGGATCACAGGAAGCGGAACCAGAGGAAGGAAAAATTTCTACGGAGTCTCCGTTGGGCAAAGCATTTTTAGGGCATAAACCCGGCGATATAGTAGAAGTTAAAACTCCCAGAGGTAAGATGAAGTATAAAATATTGAGCATAAAGTAATATTAATTTCAAACCATTTATTGAAAATAAATTATGACCTCTCTTAAAAATATAAGAGAAACTAGAATTGAGAAACTCGTCAAGTTAAAAAAAGCAGGCATAAATCCATACCCTGAGAGTAGCAGCAGAACTCATACTTGTATTGAGGCGGTTAATCATTTTAAAAAATTACGCAAAAGAAAAATATATCTTACAGGAAGGGTGCGTTCCATTAGGGCCCATGGAGGATCTACTTTTTTGCATATTCAGGATTCTACTTCCAAATTTCAGATTTATCTTAAAAAAGATGTACTAGGCGAGAAAAGTTATAAGTTATTTTTAGAAAGCATTGATATTGGTGATTTTATAGAAGTTGGTGGAAATTTATTTATAACTAAAAAAGGAGAGAAAACCTTAGAAGCAGAAGATTGGAGAATATTAGCGAAATCACTTTTACCTATGCCCGAGAAGTGGCATGGTTTAAAAGATATAGAAAAAAGAAGCAGGAAAAGATATCTGGATTTAATAATGAACGAAGAATCAAGAGAGAGGTTTGAGATGAGAAGTTTGATTATAAAATCAATAAGAGAATTTTTGCATAAAAGAGGTTTTATAGAGGTAGAAACCCCAATTTTACAGGGCATTCCCGGAGGAGCATTAGCCACCCCTTTTAAGACACACTTAAATGCTTTAAATTTAGATTTATATTTGCGAATTGCTCCCGAACTTTATTTGAAACGGCTTTTAGTTGGGGGATTTGAAAAAATTTTTGAGATAGGAAGATGTTTTAGAAATGAAGGAATCGATGCCCTTCATAATCCTGAATTTACTATGTTAGAGTTTTATTGGGCATATGCAGATTACAAGAATTTAATGGGGCTGACAGAGAAAATGCTCAATAATGTAATTTCTAATTTAAAATCCTATAACTTGATAAATGAGAAAAATATAGATTTTTCTGTGCCCTGGAAAAAAATAGAGTTTGATGGGTTAATTCAAGAAAATACAGGAATAGATATTTGGAAAGCAAAGGTTGAAGATTTGCACAGAAAAATTAAACAAATGGATATAAAGACAGAAATTAAATTGATAAAAAGCAAATCAGAGTTATATAAGGCAAAGTTGGTAGATGAGATTTTTAAAAAAGTATGCGTACCAAAGTTAATTAATCCTGTTTTTGTAATAAATCATCCGAAATTTATGTCGCCTTTGGCAAAACCTCTGAAAAGGGATCCAAATAAATCGGCACGTTTTCAACTGATAATTTCTGGAACAGAAGTAGCAAATGCATATTCCGAATTAAATGATCCTATATTACAAAAAGAAATGCTTATTTCTCAAGAAAAAGCATTTAAAAGAGGAGAAGAAGCACAAAGATATGATGAAGATTTTATTACTGCATTAGAGTATGGAATGCCTCCTGCTGCTGGATTTGGAATGGGATTAGATAGATTAGCAATGATTTTAACTAATTGTTCAAATTTAAGAGATATAATTTTATTTCCCTTAATGAAGCCGAAAGAGTAAGTTATAGGCGCAAGACTCAAACGTAAAGCGCAAAAGTAGTTAAATTCAAAATTCAAAGCACCAAATCCTAAACAAATTCAAATGACCAAAATCCAAAATTCAAAACAAAATAAATAAATTTTTGAATTTGTAATTTTGAATTTGGAATTTTACTAATTTGGTCCCCAGAACGCTCTATGGACCAAACAGTACCATAGAACAGTCTATGGTACTGATAACCGAGTTTCAACTTATCACTTATCGCTCGTCAATTGCTAACTGCCAATAGCCAATAAGCTTTTATGATAGACATTGAATTTATCAGAAAAAATCCAGAAAAAGCGAAAGAAAAATGCCGAGAAAAAAAATCAAATGTAGATATTGATAGAATTTTAGAGTTGGACAAAAAAAGAAGAAAGATGATTGAAACGATAGAAGGTCTAAAAGCAGAACAAAACAAGATTAGCGATAAGCATAGACATAAATCCGAAGACGATTACAGAAAAGCTAGAGAGATTAAGGAAAGGATAAAAATGTTGGAGCCGGAACTAAAGAAAGTAAAGGACGAATTTTATGAATTAATGCTTAAAGTGCCTAACTTCTCCTTGTCTGATGTTCCTAAGGGAGAGAGCGAAAACGATAATATAGTTATAGAAAGGGTGGGGGAAAAACCAAAGTTTAACTTTCCGGTCAAAGATTATTTAACTTTATCTCTTAGCTTGGATATAATTGATATTAAGAGGGCAAGCAAGGTTTCCGGCCCCCGTTTTGGTTACTTAAAGAACGAAGGAGCCATTTTAGAATTTGCTTTAATAAACTATACTTTAGATACTATCCTGAAAGAAGGGTTTATTCCTGTTGTTCCTCCAGTAATGATAAAGGAAAAAGCAATGAGAGCAATGGGTTATATTGAGGGATTAGACAAACAAGAAATGTATTATTTACCTCAAGATAAACTATATTTGGTTGGAACCTCAGAGCAATCTATCGGACCCTATTATATGGATGAAATTTTAAATGAATCTGATCTACCGAAAAGATTTTTGGGATTCTCTACCTGTTTCAGGAGAGAAGCAGGATCTTACGGCAGAGATACTAGAGGAATATTTAGAGTGCATCAGTTTGATAAATTAGAAATGTTTTGCTTGGTTATGCCGGAAGATTCTGTAAAAGAGCATTTAAATCTTTTATCCTTACAAAGAAAACTGTTAGATGGATTGAAACTTCCTTATAGAATAGTTAGAATATGTACAGGTGATTTAAGTTTTCCTTCTGCTTCCAGTTTTGATATAGAAACTTGGTTTCCTTCCGAGAATAAATACAGAGAGACACATTCTACTTCTAATTGTACAGATTTTCAGACTCGGCGACTTAATATAAGATATAAAAGCAAAGATGGTAAAAAGTTTTTTCCTCATTCTCTAAATGGAACTGCGTTTGCCATAGGGAGAATAATTATCGCCATTTTGGAGAATTATCAGCAGGAGGACGGTTCTATTAAAATACCGGAAATACTTAAAAAATATGTGGGCAAAGATAAAATTTCTTATCAAAAATAGAAAAATTCTTCTTTTTTCGGCAGTGCTTATTGCCTTAGTTTCTTTTTTTGCTACTTTAGCTGCCGTAGGAACTACTATAGGTTATTTTATGAGTAAATATTTTGCCGGAAAAAAGGAAGGTATGTGTGGAAAAATTAATTCATTGATTTTGAAGATAGGAGAATACAAAGTTCATATTCACCATTGGGTAATAGGGCTTTCTTTATTTTTCTTAAGCATATTTGAAATTCTTCCATTCCACGGTCCCTTTTCGCAGGGATTTATTATTGGAATTACCTTACAGGGGATTTTTGACTACAGTGATTGGTATAAAATTATTAAAAGATAAATAAGATATGAGGAAAACAAAATCCACAAGCTGGATTAGATATAAAAGGCAGTCGCATAAAAAAAATAGATTGAAAAAATACCTCTTTGGAGGGTTATTTTTTTGTTTATTAACTTGTGTCGGATATCTCGGTATTTTTTGGGACGGACTATGGGTTAGAAATATAGAAATAAGCGGAGGTGGTGGATTAAATTACGAATGCAAAAATATAGCATTGGAGATTTTGAATGATAGATTTTATTATATTATTCCGCAGAAAAGTATATTAATCGTTCCTGTTAAAAAAATTAAAGCGGAGATTTTAAAAAAATTTCCAAAAATAGGGGATGCGAGAATATATAAAAGGGTTCCCCATACATTAAAAATTGAACTACAAGAAAGAGAACCGGTTGGAATATGGTGTCGTTTAAGAGTCAAAGAACAGGATCTGAACAATACATCTAAAACTCAAGATATAAAGAATAAAATACCCAGATCTGACTCTGATGATTTAAAAAATAACAGAGAGATATCAAATTTATATAATGATTTAGGACAATGTTTTTATATTGATAAAAAAGGAGTTATTTTTAAAATTGCGCCGAAGATGGAAGGCGGATTGATGGCAAATATTTACGAAAGGAGAAAAAATAATCCGTCTCTAGGCGAAAAAGTAATTTATGAAGAAAATATAGATTTTATTTTAGAGGCAGAAGACAGATTAAAAAGCGAAGATTTAATTCCTATTATCTTTTATTTAAACTATCCGGATGTTAAAGTGTTTGTAAAAAATGGGTTTTATATCTATCTGACTTTTTCTAATTCTTTGGATTCTCAAATTTATGCTTTGGATAGAGCGTTGAAAGGGATAAAAGTAGAAAATTTACAATATATTGATTTAAGAATAGAGGGAAGAGTATATTATAAATAACTTCGTGCTATTCTTAAATTAATAGCCCGAAGCTTTGAACATGAAGATTGAGAGAGAATGTGGAGCATAATGAATTTTAGCTTCGGTACTGCTCTAGGCTTTATAGCTCAGAATGATGCTAAGTTGAGCGAAAAGTGCAAAACTAATTAAATTCCAAATTCCAAATTACAAATTATTTACCCTCCCAAGTTTTGCTTGCCCGCCTAAATTTCGAAGAAATTTGTGGCGGGCGGGAACAAAATTTGGGAGGGCAGGCAAATTCAAATGACCAAAATTCAAAACTAATTTATCTCAAATCTCAAATGTCAAATGTCCCGCTCCAAAGGAGCGAGGCTCGCCCAGCCCTACCTTTGTTCCAAAGGTAGGGCTGGGCGG
>JAGGTM010000063.1 GCA_021163745.1 bacterium | reverse complement strand
TATTTCTCCTCTCCCTCCTGCTCTTTCTTGGTCAACTGAAAAATTCAGCCCTTTTTTTAAAGACGTTGCTGGGGTTTCCAAAAACTTCTCTGAAGCCCGATAATACCTTGGAAGAGCGCCTCTTCTTGTTATCAAAAAAGAGCCAACCAAAGCATAAACAATTAAACCAACTATTACTATCCCCACTACAATACCACCAAAAGCAATTTTATGAGTTTTTATCCACTCTTTTATTTTTGCCATTGTTTTGAAATAAAAAATTTATTTTCGACCTTTGTTGGTTTCTTTTAAAAAAGTTAATCTAATTTTTGGTAATTATTTCTACGATTACTTTTCTTTCTCTGGGACCATCAAATTCGGCTAAAAATATTTGCTGCCAAGTTCCTCTTATAATTTTTCCATCTTTAATTGGCAAAACTCTCCCCTGTCCAATTAGTCCTGAGAGAAGATGGGAATCAGCATTGTTATCAATTTTGTTATGCTCAAAATCAATGCCTGAAGTCAATTTTTTAAAAATCTCAATCCAGTCATTTTTCAATCCTTTTTCATTCTCAGTTAAAACAATGCCGGAAGTAGAATGAGGTACAAAAACCAAAAGCAAACCGTTTTTAACTTTGCTTTCTTTAACTATTTCTTCTATCTCTTCGGTAATATCTACTAATTGATACCTATTTTCAGTTGAGATATTGAGTTCTTTAAACATATTTTTCAAATATATTTCAAGTTTTTTTAAAAACTCATTTTTAATCCATTCTTTTCCTTATTTCTGTTATTCTATTTTTTGTTATTCTATCATTTTTCAATTTTTCGATCAAATCCCAAACTTCCTTACCCAAGAATATACATTCCAACATTCTGCAGAATGTTGGAATATTTTGTTAAAGACGATAAGTTGTTAAAAAATTATTGTGAATAGAGAAAGGATTGACAAAAATTTGAAATATTGTTATACTTGGCTCTAAAAAAAGTAGTAGTTTTTTAAAAAATAAATAAGGGAGATAGAGATGAAAGAAGAAATAAAAATGGAGGAAGAGATAAAAGAAAAAATCATATCAGGAATCCTCCATGCCATTATGCCCATTATGCCCTACCTCATTGTTGGAGCTATGATTTATTTTCTGCTCACTGGGTAATTTTAAATTAAAAAAGAGTCCTGATAAAAGGGCTCTTTTTTGTATTTAGATCTCTAAATTTTCAAGCCGTTTTTGGAAAATTTTTCTCCTGCTTTTATTGATATGAAACCAACTCTTCTAAGCTTTTTCTTTTCTTTGGCGGTAAAGAATCTGCCGGATAGCCAACGGGCATTAAAGCAACTATTTTGTGTTCTTTGGGAATTCCAAGAATTTCTTTTGCTTTTTCTTGAGAAAAAGCTCCAATCCAGCAAGTGCCGAGCCCTTCAGCAGTGGCTTGAAGGGCAATATGTTCCATAGCAATCCCTAAATCAACCGCATAAGTTGGCACATCATTTCTCATTATCTCTTTGGGATCTAAAGAAACCCCAACAATAATAACTGGTGCCTCGGCAATAAAACCCTGAGCCGCGGCTTCAGCCAACTTTTCTCTTTTTTCTTTGTCTTTAACTACAATAAATTTGTAGGGCTGGCGATTATGAGCCGAAGGCGCCAATTGAGCCGCCTCAAGAATGCTTTTTAATTTTTCCTCTGGTATTGGCTTATCCTGATAACTTCGGCAACTATATCTTTTTTGAAATACTTCTTTTATCTCCATAGTTTTTTACTAACTTTTTTCCTGTAAGAAATTTATCTTGATTATAGCCAATTATACCTTATTTTTTCAATATTCGACCTTTTAATTGTGTTCCTGTACCACGCCTGTTGGTATAAGATAAAATTAAATTGATATAATAAAACGCAAAAATTGTCTTTGCTTGTTAGTGCGGAAACAAAAGTTCACCAATAAGAAATAGTATAAGCAATGCTCCTATTGCGGTTGATATATACACCAGTATTGAACGCTCTTTTTTCTTAAAAATGGCAATAATTCCTGTGATAAAACCAATAATTCCGCAAGCAAATCCGGCAAGCATAACAAGCGAAACACCCGGCCTTTTAACAATATCCTCTAAAATAGTTTTTCCAGATGGTATTGATTTATAAAATAAATCCACAAAAGATGACCCCATAAAAAATAAAATAAACATTGTAATTATCAGCCCAACTGACCATTTGCCTAATTTAGTTTTTAGTTTAATCCCTAACATAAATTTTATTAAAATATTTCATAAAAAAATACGCTCTCTAAATAAAACAATGTTTTTATAGCAGGTTAATATAACAATGCAAAAATCATAATCTTTCTTTTATTTAGATAAAAATTCTCTTTGTTTCAATGATTGCTTGTCAAATGAAAGTAAAAAATTGATTTATTCAAAATCGTAAATTCTTAATTCCTCTTTCTAAGAGTTTATCAATTTTAAAATGTTTTTTCAATAAAAAAAACCGCAACTCTTAACGTTCGTTCTTTTTGATTTCAACAAAAATAAGGAAGCATTTGCTTCCTTATTTATTTGCTTTACTTCTTCTTTAGCTTTCTACTTATTTTTGAGAGAATCTG
>JAGGTM010000002.1 GCA_021163745.1 bacterium | reverse complement strand
TAAGGAATTTTTAATTCATCTATGATTTTCTTCGCTTTTTTTCCTGCCCATGTTTCGTTTGAACCTTTTCCAGCAATCTCTCCTACTATATCTTTTGGATGAACTGTCACTAAAAATCTAAGAAATTTATCTCCAAACTCTTTTTTAATTTTCTCAGATATTTCTTGGGCATATTTTCCTGCTCTTTCCTCTGTGGCTAAAACTACAATCATTTTCTCTTTTGGATAATCGCTTTTTAAAAGAGCATTAAAACTTCCTTTTACCACTTCATATGGTTCTTTATACATGGGAAAAATTATTAAATGATAAATGTCCGGTGCTTTTAATTGCTTTAATTTGCCCATCCAATCGGCTTGAAGATTCTTTTTCATCTTTCTGTAAGTAAAAATTAAATGAATTGAAAAATGAATTGCTCTCAAAAACCAATAAAAATCAAAAATAATAATAAAAACCGCTACCCAAACCGGTTTTAAATGAGAAAAAACAAGGACCAATATCAATGTGGTCCAAGATAGAAATCCTGGTAAAATTTCCAAACACCGATAGATAATCCTCTCTTTTGGGCTCTTTAAATCAGGTGCTTTCCCTGTATTAAGATAATACTTGGAAATCATTTATCAGATTATAAATTGACAAACTTACTGTTGTCTCTGAACAAAACATTTTTCAAAAAGCGGGCAATAATTGATGATAATCAAACCTATTTTGAACGAAAATTTCGATTTTCTTGCAAAGACGCTTCCTCCCGTGCGAGAAAGGCCTTTATAAAATTTTTATTGAAAGCCATAAATTAATAGATTAAAGTTCCTCTAAATGTACCTTACCAAAAATCAGAAAAATTACAAGTTCTTTGAAAATAAAAATGGGCGGATAGAAAGTTTTCTCTCTACCGCCCTTATTGAAACTAGTAAGGATAAAGAGCCATTATTTCCTCCATTATTACCTCTTTTCTTGTTTTTAAAAGTTTACTAACTTCCTCTCTTAGAGATGGAGGAAAATAATGGTTCCTCATCCATTCCAAGACATCCCTATTAAGTCCTTGTTTTAAGAGTTTCTCCCACGCCTCTTTTCTTAAAGGCTCAACAAATGCAATAACCTTACACAAATCCTTATTAGTGGGTCCTTTTTCTAAAAGCCTTCTCCAGGCCTTTTCTCTTAGAGATTCAACATCTCTAATAATGTAGCACAAGTCATCGTTAGTTGGTCCTTTCTCTAAAAGCCTCTCCCAAGCTTTCTCTCTTAAAGGTTCCACATGTTCAATAATGTAGCGCAAGTCATCATTAGTAGGTCCTCGCTCTAAAAGCCTTCTCCACGCCTCTTCTCTTAAAGGTTCCACATGTTCAATGATCCAACATAAATCATCATTGCTTGGTTCTTCCTTCAAAAACCTCTTCCAGACCTCTTCTCTTAAAGGTTCAACATATTTAATAATCCATCGCAAATCATAATTAGTGGGTCCTTTCTCTAAAAGCTTACTTCCGGCTTCTTCTCTTAGAGATTCCACATGTTCAATGACAAAGCGCAAGTCCTCATTAGTTGGCACTTCCTCTAAAAGTTTTCTTCCAGCTTCTTCTTTTAGAGATTCAATATGTTCAATGATATAGTACAAATCCTTCTCAATTGGTGTTTCCTCTAAGAGTTTCCGTGCAACTTCTTCTTTTAATTCTAAATCTAAAAATTCAACATGTTTAATGATCCATTTCAAGTCACTCCTGGTAGGTTCTTTCTTTAAGAGTTTTCTCCAGGCCTTTTCTCTTAGAGATTCAACATCTCGCATGATCCATCGCAAGTCCTTATTGGTTGGTCTTCGCTTCAAGAGTTCCTGTGCGACTTTTTCTCTTAAAGGTCTAACCCACCTATAGATCCACCGCAAATCCTCATCAGTTAGTCCTCTTTTCAAAAGCTCCTTCCAAGCTTCCTCTCTTAGAGGCTCAACCTCTTTAATAATCCATTTCAAGTTACCACTGGTAGACCCTTGTTCTAAAAGCCTTTTCCACACCTCTTCTCTTAGAGGTTCCACATGTTTAATGATGTAGCGCAAGTCATCATCGGTTGGTCCTTCCTTTAAGAGTTCATCCCATAATATCTTTACCTTTTCTGCCCTATCCATCTTTTACCTCCTTTTGTTTTTTACTGCCTATTGCGGCATTTACTTAGAGACCCAAATAACTGCCCCAATAGGAAACAATTTTAACGGACTATCAATATTATCACTTAATCTCAATGTATAAAATTGTCAAGAGCAAACTTTGAGATACATTTTTTAAGTAAAAAATATCCATTTTATAGTACCCGATAAAAATTACAAGTTCTTTGAAAATAAAAATGGCCTACCAGCGAGGCCATTCTAAAAAATTCTTGGCTCAAAAATTTAATATTTTTTATTTGTGGCGGCCTCGACGGGAATTGAACCCGTATTACGGGCTTGAAGGGCCCGTGTCCTAGCCATTAGACGACGAGGCCTTTAACCTTGAAATATTATATAATTTCATTTATGATTTGTAAAGAAATAAACGCAAAGCGCAAAACGCAAAGCGCAAAACGCAAAGCGCAAAGCTACAACTTAAAGCTTATTAAAATTCCAAATTACAAATCACAAATCCTTTACCCTCCCAAGTTTTGTTTCACAAAATTTGGGCGGGCAGGTAAATTCAAAATTCAAATGTTTGAAATTCAAAAGGAATACCCCTCCCCCTCCTATATCCTCCCCCTCCCTGAGGGAGGGGGAGGAATAAGGTGGGGGAGGGCATTTTGAATTTTGAATTTTGGTCATTTGAATTTGTTTAGGATTTGGTGCTTTGAATTTTGAATTTAACTACTTTTGCGCTTTACACTTTGCGCTTTAATTATGACCATCCTAAGCATTGATACATCTTGTGATGACACTTGTATATCTATTGTAGAATGCAGAAAAAATAACTATAAAATTTTGGCAAACATTGTTTCCTCTCAAATAAAAATCCATTCAAAATACGGTGGAGTTGTTCCGCACTTAGCAAAACGAGAACACCAGAAAAATTTAATACCAGTATTGGAAATGGCGCTGAAAAAATCAAAAATTAAATCTTATGGTTTTATAAATATAGAAAACAAAAAAGCAAAAATTGAAGAAATTTTAATTAGAGACCTATTGCTTTTTAAAAAGTTAATTTCTTTTTGTAAAAAATATCCTTACATCCCTAAAATTGATGTAATTGCAATAACAATTGGGCCAGGATTAGAGCCATGTCTTTGGAGCGGAATTAATTTGGCTAAGGCATTATCTTATCTTTGGGAAAAACCATTAATTGGAATAAATCATATAGAAGGACATATAGCAGCAAACTGGGCTATGCCAATTAGAATAAATCTAAAATCTTTATTTCCCGCAATGTGTTTGGTTGTTTCCGGAGGACATACCCAGCTAATTTTAATGAAAGATTATTTAAAGTATAAACTAATTGGAGAAACAAAAGATGATGCAGCAGGAGAAGCATTTGATAAAATATCAAAATTATTAGGATTAAGTTATCCTGGAGGTCCTATTATAGAAAAATTAGCAAAAAAGGGAAACCCTAATGCATTCAATCTACCCAGACCAATGATAAATCAAAAAAATTATAATTTTTCTTTTTCCGGACTAAAAACAGCAGTTTTGTATTTACTAAAAGAAATCTCAGAATCAGAGCAGCCCCCGTTTTTATTAGGGGCTGCCCCCAAATCAAGAAAACTCCTTCAGGATATCTGCGCCTCTTTTCAGCAAGCAGTAATTGATGTTTTAATTGAAAAAACCATAAATGCAGGGAAAGAATACAAGGTAAAATCTATTATATTAGGAGGAGGAGTAGCAAGTAATAGAACATTTATAAAACAATTCAAACAAAAAATTAGTCCAAAAATTAATTTTTTTGTGCCCCCAAAAAATCTATGTACAGACAACGCTACTATGATTGCAATAGCAGGATGCTGGCGAGTAAATAAAAAATATCTGCAAAGAAAAACTATCTCAAAAATAAAAGCAAATTCAAATTTAAAAATTGCATAACTAAAAGCAATTTGCTTTTAAAAGAAATGCCATTACAAGGGATAAATTACTTGTTATTACAAAAGGCAAAGTCCCGTGGGAATTCTGTGGGACTAGAAATTAAAAGGCTTGCTCTGAGTGAAACAAAGAATCGCTTCGCTCCTCGCAACAAAAAGATTATTCCAATTGTTCTTCGCGCTTCCTCGTAATGACAAAAACAACAAAAGAGATACTCCTTGTAACGATAAAAAGAGGCGTCATTACCTTTCAGGCTCTAAGGTTCAGGCTCTGGGAGTCCCGGGCACCATGCTCTAGATTTTGGGATTCGGGCCTAAAAGTATTGTCAATGCAACTGAAATCTCCTACAATATATAGAAATAAAATTATAATTTTTATCCTATAATCCGTTCGCCCAACAGACGATGGGATCCGGGATTTTATATATTATGGAAATACCTTCTAAATTTAAAAAGCCATATAATCCTAAAAAAACAGAAAAAAGAATTTACCGACTATGGGAAAAGTCGGGTTATTTTAATCCGGATAAACTAAAAATCAAAAAATCTTCTTATAGGCGAAAACAAAGGAGCAAAAACTACTGCATTGTTATTCCTCCTCCTAATATTACTGGGTCACTTCATATGGGTCACGCCCTAAACTCGTTTATTCAGGATATTTTAGTTAGAACAAAAAGAATGCAAGGATGTAAAGCCCTATGGGTACCCGGTACAGACCATGCTGGAATTGCCACTCAAAATGTAGTGGAAAAAGAATTAAAAAAAGTAAATCTTACTAGATTTGATTTGGGGAGAGAAAAATTTATAAAGGAAGTTTGGAAATGGAAGAGAAAATATGGAAATATAATTCTAAACCAACTCAAGAAGATAGGATGCTCCTGCGACTGGTCCAGAAAAAGATTCACTCTGGATAAAAATTATATTAAAGCAGTAAATGAAGCATTTTTGCATTATTATAAAAAAGGATGGATATATCGGGGAGAACGATTGATAAATTGGTGCCCGAGATGCAAAACAAGTTTATCCGATTTAGAGCTGGAATACAAAGAAGAAAAGACAAATCTTTGGTATATAAAATATCCTCTTGCGAAATCATCTAAATATATTGTCGTTGCCACCACAAGACCGGAAACTATGCTTGGTGACACTGCAGTTGCTGTAAATCCTCAAGATAAAAGGTATAAGAATTTAATTGGCAAAAAAGTGATTTTACCATTAACCAACAGAAACATTCCAATAATTGCCGATAAGCTAGTGGATATGGAGTTCGGAACCGGAGCAGTAAAAGTAACCCCCGCGCATGATCCAGTTGATTTTGAAATAGCGCAGAGACATAAATTACCTATTTTAAAAATAATAGATGAAGAAGGAAAGATGACCGGAGAAATTCCTGAAAAATACAAAGGCATCTACATAAATGATTGCAGAAAAAAGATAATTAATGATTTGCAAAAAGAAAATCTGTTTAAAAAAATAGAACCCTATGCCCATAAAATTCCTATATGCTACCGATGCGGTACAGTCATTCAGCCGTTGATAAATAAACAATGGTTCCTAAAAATGGATAAACTTGCTCAAATGGCAAAAAAAGCAGTAAAGCAAAGAAAAATAAAGTTTTATCCAAAAAAATGGGAAAAGATTTATTTTGATTGGCTTAATAATATAAAGGACTGGTGTATTTCTCGCCAAATCTGGTGGGGACACCGACTTCCGATTTGGCAATGTCAAATGAATCCTAAAGAAAAATACTTTCTTTCTTTTAAAAAACCTAAAAAATGTCCAATTTGTGGAAAATGCAAGCCAGAACAAATTCCGGATGTATTAGATACCTGGTTTTCTTCAGCATTATGGCCATTTGCGGTTTTAGGGTGGCCGCTTAGAGCAAAAGACATAAAAAACTTTTATCCAACAGATGTTTTAGTCACGGCAAGAGACATTATTAATCTATGGGTAGCGAGAATGATATTCTCCTCATTAGAACTTATAAGGAAAATTCCATTTAGGGATGTGATTATCCATGCCACTATTTTAACAAAAGAAGGAAAAAGAATGAGCAAATCAAAAGGCACAGGAATAGATCCGTTGGAATTAGTGGATGAATATGGAGCAGATGCAGTAAGATTTGGCTTAATATATCAATATACCGACCTTCAGGACATTCGTTTTTCAGAAGAGAATATAAAAATGGCGCAAAAATTCTGCAACAAGATTTGGAATGCAACAAGATTTGTTCTTATGAGTGAGCCCTCGCGAATTTGCACAAATATTGAATATCTGTATAAACCTACAAAAATAAAAAATCTAACTTCAGCAGATAAAAGAATTCTACAGCAACTAAAAACTACCATTAAAAAAGTAAATAAAGATATAGAAAATTATAGATTTGGAAAAGCTGCCCATATCCTCTACGATTTCTTTTGGCATAAATTTTGCGATAAATACATTGAGGCAAGTAAAAAGCAAAACACAAAAGAAACAAAAGAAATTTTAGGATATGTTCTTTTAACTTCATTAAAACTTTTACACCCTTTTATGCCATTTTTAACAGAAGAAATATACCAGAATTTACCATTAAAAAAGAAAGAACTGTTAATGATAGAAAAATGGCCGGAAACTTAATTCAATATTTATGACCTATTTCCTATACATAATTCTCGGTTTTCTCCCTAGTATAGTTTGGCTGCTGTTTTATCTACGCAAAGATTCCCATCCCGAACCGAATTCTATGGTAATCAGAATTTTTATTTGGGGGATGATGATTTCTCCACTGGCTATTGTGTTAGAATTTTTTTTAATATGGTTGATAAATCCGTACCTTTCTGTTTCTGAAATTCTCACAAAAATTCCCACTTCCGTTGTTGGGATACTTCTCTCCACTTCAGTCATACCCGCGGTAGTAGAAGAATATTTAAAATATTCTGTAGTAAAATATAAGGTTTTAAAAAATCCGGAATTTGACGAACCATTAGATGCAATGTTATATTGTATTATAGCCGCATTGGGTTTTGCGGCTGTAGAAAATTTATTAATTCTTCTAAAAACTCCTCTTATGCCAATTCCAAATGCTACGGCTATAATCCTGATTAGATTTTTAGGAGCAACATTCTTACATGGTTTATCTTCCGGCATTGTCGGTTATTATTTGAGTCAGGGATTACTCTTTATAAATAAAAAAAATATCTTGATAACAAAAGGCCTCATTATTGCAATCATCTTCCATACGGCTTATAATTATTTTATAGTAAATATTCATACCTTGGGAAAATTCTCTGTTATAGGAATAAGCATTCTTTTAATATCAATGGCTTTTATTGTATCAGGATTTTTCAAGCAACTAAAAACCCAATTGTCAATCTGTAATTTGAAAAATTACTAAAAGCTTATTAAAATTACAAATTACAAATTATTTACCCGTCCAAGTTTTGC
>JAGGTM010000045.1 GCA_021163745.1 bacterium | reverse complement strand
CCGTAAAAGAATATTCTTTTGTTTTGACAGCCCTTCTTGCCATACTACCCATAATAATTTATCAACTTTTTTCCTGCTGTCAAATTCTCTCCTTTAAAATCCTCCTCAAAACCCTGCAATTGTTTTTTAGAAAGGAGTGATTAGCGGACTTTTTCCCAAGTTGGTTTTTGCTTGCCAAGCACTCCTTTAATAACACCAACTAAAGCCGCTAAATTTACCATAGAGAAATAATAAATTAAATTTACTAATTTGTTTAATTTCTTTCTTCTTATATCAAACAAGTAGCCAAAAATGGCTAAAGAATAAAAGATAATCTGACCTATAAATAAAATTAAATAAAGAAGATTGTCCAATAAAAAAATATTGCTGAAAAATATAAAAATTAAGAAAAATCCTATCAGCCACCTTAAAATTTTATGAGAAATCAACTGAAAAGCCAAAAAAGGTCTAATTTTTTTTATACTTTCTATAAGCAAAATCAAAGCCCCCCTAAAATGCCAACCGACAATAACCACTTTTCTTTTAAAATCGGCGAGGGCTTCGGGATAAACGTCTTCTTCGGAAATGGCCTCTGGCTCTAGGACTGTTCCATATTTTTGGAGAGTTACTCCAATTGGTAAATCGAAATCATCTCCTCGATAAGGAGAAATGGGATAATAAAGATTTTTTCTAATAGCATAAATGGAACCATTGGCTCCTAGAAGCGACTGGAATCTGCTTTCTAATTTTTTAACCCAAATCTCGTATTTCCAATAGAGTCCTTCGCCCTCGCCCACCGGAACTCCTTTTGGGTTTTTGTACTTTAACTCTCCAGAAGCACAGCCAATTTTTGGATCAGCAAAATTTCTAACTAATTTTTTAATGGCATCTTTCCTAAACATTCCGTTGACATCGGTCAAGATAACAATCTCTCCTTGACATTTTGGAATAGTTCTATAAATAGTGTGCTGCTTTCCCTTTCTTCCGGAAAAGGCAAAAAGTTTAACTCCCCTATTTTCATACTTTTTAACTAATTCGTTGGTTTTATCGTCCGATTCCGAAGCCACAATAACTTCCAACTTATCTTTCGGATAATCCAAGGCTAAACTGTTTTCAATTTTTTCTTGAATCACATTCTCTTCGTTATAAACAGGGATAAGTAAAGAAACGGTGGGAAAAATTTCCTCTTTCTTGACTTTTTTGCTAAAAAAAATCCCCAAAATAGCCAAAATTAAGGGGTAACCTAAATAGCAATAAAAAATTAAAGATACTAAGAACCAGAATAAAAATTCCATAATTTCAGGTGATTTTTTTCTGAATCCAAACGAAGGTACGTTTTAATCCTTCCTCTAAACTTACTTTCGGCTCCCAATTTAATGTTTCTTTAACTTTCCTTATGTCTGCTGTCCGGCTTATCGGACCCACCGGCTTTTGAACATCGTATTTCGGCTTTATATTTTTCCCCGAAATTTTAATAATTACCTCAGCCAACTCACTAATAGAAGTAGCTTTGCCCGAGCCAATATTTAAAATTAGGGGTAAGGGTTGGTAGTCAGAAATTTTTTCTTCCAGTTTCACCAGAGCATCAACACAATCTGAAACATACATATAATCTCTCGTTTGCTTTCCGTCTCCCCAGATAATAAATTCTTTTTGGGGATAGTCTATCGCTTTGCGAATAAGATCTGAAATAGCATGGGATTTTTCATCGAGGGGTTCGTTTACTCCATAAACATTAAAAATGCGGGCTATGGCTATTTTAATATTTTTCATCCAAGACAATTGAACTTCCCCCAAAAGCTTTGCCAAACCGTAACCCCCATCAGGATCTATATCCATTTTGAACCTGAATCGGGGGTCTTGTTTCTCGGGTTGGTAAAGGAAATCTTCTTCAGAAAAAATAGCCCCTGCTGAATATTGACTATCTAAAGGATAAACGGCGGTACTGGAAGCATAAATAATTTTCTCCACCCTCTTTTCCAAGGAAGCCCTAAAGACATTGGCGTCAATAGCCAGATTTGCTTGAAGGGCGGCGATTTCGGCGTTTTCGGTACCGTGGAGGTATTTTAAACCCCCTATTCTCGCTGCCAAATGAAAAACAATATCTCCCTCTTTTAAACACTCCAGAATTTGAGAATAATTAGTGAGGTCTATTTTCTTGAATTCGAAATCGGAAGGTTTTAATCCTAAACTTGATAAATTCTCCAAACTGCCGGAAGATAAATCATCTATTACAATCACTTCTCGACCCTTTTCTACAAGTTTTCTTACCAAATGACTTCCGATAAACCCCGCACCTCCCGTGACTAACACAGTTTTACTTTTGGTAATGTTTCTACTAGATTGTTGAATAGTTTCTCTGATCATCTTATCGGAGGTGCGGGACCAGTCCAGCACCGAGCTACGCTCTGGTGCTGGGACCGGCTCCGCCAGTTACAATAGTTTTCATGATAACTAAAAATAAAAAATTTTAGGTTTCTTATCTATGTTTTTAATCTTTGATTTTTGATTTTTGGTCTAATAGCCGCCTTGCGGCTATTCTTACTGCTTCATCCGAAGTGTATTTCGGCTGCCAGCCAAGTTTTTT
>JAGGTM010000054.1 GCA_021163745.1 bacterium | reverse complement strand
TTATAATATTTTTTATAATTATTTTTTCCTTTTCGGATATGCCAATGCTAAAAAATAAGCTGTTTGTAGGTTTCCTTTGAATGTTTTGTTTAAAATTACCCGGCCAAAATCAACTCGTTATTTCTCAGTTAATCCTTCAACTCTTTGTTTTTTTATATCTCCGCAGGATTAAAATTTAAATTTTTTTAGGGCAATATTTATTTAAATAACAATTTTTACAATCTGGCTTTCTTGGACGACATAAATTTCTCCCAATATCCCAACAAGGAAAGTCAAATATCCCAGGGTATTCTGGATTTAATTCTCTTGCACTATACACTAATTCATCGTTACTGGCGTTTTTAGAAATAAACCCTAACCTTTTAAAAACTCTTTTGATATGTACATCTGGAGAGATGTCTATACAGATATAATCTTGCATTGGAATTTTAAACTCTCTAGCTAATATGTTGGCTGCCATCGTGGCAATTTTTATTCCAGCTCCAGGAAATTCTAAAAACCTCCTCACCACAGTGGCACTTTTTGGTTTATTTTTCCAAATGTTTGAAGCATCATCTTTATAATCCTTGTGAATCTTTTGAATTACTAAATAAAAGTTCTCAGCCATTATATCGTTAAATCTGTGAAGGTTTCTTTTTCGAAATATCTTTTTAAGTTGAATCAAATTTAGTCCTAAAAGTTTAGAAAATTTAAAACTACCGATTTCTTTAGAAATCTCATAAGGGATCAACCACGCTTTTTCTGCTTTTATTTGTCTATCCATTATACAAGCTAAAACAAAAGCATGAGGATAATCTTTAAGGTTGTTAAGTAACTCATCTGCTTCCGGCTTTTCGGTAAATTCTATTTTCTTATATGGTTGATTAAATAATTCTTTTCCTTTATTGATTAAAATTTCTACAATTTTCTCTTTATTCATAATTCTTCTTTGAATACTTTATTTAAATTGATTATTTCTCAATTAATCCTTCAGCTTTCGCCTTGCTTAGCATTCTCACATTCTCAAGAATGTGAGAGTGCTTTATTCATTCTTTCCCAACTTCCTTTAAATGTTTTTAACTAAAAAATCCACATTTTTATTTCCTGATTATAATTTTAATTTTCAGTTTTGTCTTCTATAATTTCTTCTAAATCCCAAAACATACTGCTTCCTTTTTCAATAAGAATATTTATCAAGCTAGTTATGCTTTGTTTTATTCCTTTATTTCCGTTTTTATAAATAATTTCTAAGGCACTTTTAATTTCTTTGTTATACAAAGGAAACATTCTCCTATTTGGATTTAAATTCTTTTCTTTATCGAGCAAATAACTTCTTATAATATCTAAAGTTTCATTTGGAGCAATTTCAGCCAAAATAGACAGACGTTTTATCAACCCATACTCCCAATCAATCTGGCCATTAGATTTATCCAAAGTTTCTGCCATTTTTTGAACTAAAATTTCATCTTTTATAATTTCTTCGTTTGGATTTATCCAAAAACCAAAACCTGCTAAAATTTTCGGATTTAATTTTTTCTTTAATACCCAATCCCAAAGTTTTTTGACTTTATCTATATTTATTTTGTTATCCTCCATCCACTTCTTCGCTGAATCTCTTGAAAGACAATGTCGCCCAATAAATGAAATAAATTCTTTCTGCCGCTTTATATCTTCTCTTCTCCAGAACTTTATGAATAAAGGATGTTTAAAGTCAAATTCTAAAAAATGAACAAACGCTAAAGCCAAATGGTCTGCTAAAGATTCATCTATATCTTTAAAATGTTTTTGATTGTTTGAATAATTAGTGTCCTTCAAATCAATCCATTCTTCATATAAGTTTTGGAAACTTTTATCAAAAAACATTTCCTTGTATAAAGACTGAACTAAATAGCCTTCTGTAGAAGCCAAGAAAAAATCTCTTTTCTCTTTAGGAAAAATTTTTGGCAATAATTTTTTTATCCAATTTTTATCTCTAAAATAAAACGAGGGCAAATAATGGCCAAACATAAACATCAATGCTCTTGTGTTTTCTTTCTCTAAAACTTCCTTATAAACTTCTTTAACTTTATCTCTAATTTTAATCCTTTTCCTTTCTAATTCCTTTCCGTCTTGATAAACAAACAATACAAAATCCTGAAACGCTTGGCCGCGAACCGTATTAATTGCCATTGTAAATGGATCACTAACCATATAATCGGAATCTTCAGGTGATTTTGTTTTTGATTTAGCGGTTTCTACTTGTTCGTCTTCAGGTACTGGATCTGGAAACCTTAACAAATAACTGATAATGCCAAAAATCTCTTTGCGGTATTTCGGAAAATCAATAATGCTTTTGCCATTCTGTTCGTTTAACAATCCTTGGATAATATCAGCCATAACAGAATGAACCGCTGTCCAGCCAACAAGCCAAACATCAAAAGTTTTACGGTCTCGTTTTTCATCCTCAAAAGATTCATCTTCTCCGGATTTCTTAATTTTAAGAAAAAGATTTATTAATCCTTCCCAATTTATATGTATTACTTTTTCTCTATTATTGCGGATACACTCTCGAACCCCCGAGAGAAAAGAGTAGGTATAATGAGAATCCAATTTTTTTCTTTCAAAAAATAGAGGGGCTTTATTGATATATTCTTGAAATCGTGCAGGAATATCCTTTTTTAATTGCTC
>JAGGTM010000024.1 GCA_021163745.1 bacterium | reverse complement strand
CTAACATTGTTCCCCTCCTTCCTGTCTATTTTTTTTAAGGTAACAAAATGTACTTATATGACCAAAGTGTTAAACTTATTTTATCAAAAATTCTCAAAAAAGAGAAGTATTTTGTATAAGTCCGCAATATACCAGAAAACTCGAGGGCATCAAATAATCTGAGTATCTTCTATTCTCGTCTTCCTTTATTTCCCGTTATTCGCCATAAACAAAAGGAAGGCTCTTATTGCCTTCCTTTCTTAACTTTTTAGCAAAAAAAATCTTTTTTAGGTACCTTTGACTCATTCAACTCAAAAGGCGCTATTTTCTTTTCTATTAATTTTAAAAGTTCGAGCACCTGATTAATTTTTCCTTTCTTAATTAGAAGACCAATATATTCAAAATCCTCTAATGCTTCCTCTACGGCCACCTTCCAATTGTACTCTGGATTTAACCCAAACATCTTTCACCTCCTAAAAATTTATTTATTTTTATGAATTCTTTTTATACTCTTTTTCCCAAATAGGTTGAGTTAATTCTTTAAGTTTTTTGTCATATTCAACCAGTTTCTCATAATACTCTTTTGAACTCTTTGCCTCTTCAGCAAATTTATCTTCTCCTTTAGCGTTTTCAGGAAGTATATTTTCTCTGAAATACTTATAATGGTCCCTGATTGAACAAGGCATCAACCAATTTTCCGCTTTTTTAGGACAAGCATAACCATATTTTTTCTGCCATTCTCTTCCTTTTTTAAAGAAATCCGAAAACAATGCATCGGCAATAGTTTTTCCCTGCTTATATAAATCATAAACATTATTTATATAATAAGGAATAAAGACGCAAGGCATAATATTTCCGTTCCAGTCAATATAAAAATATCCGCCCGATTCTCTTCCATAAGCAATACAGCCATTTGATAAAACGCCGGAATTCCAAAAATCGGCAATTGGATATCCTCTTTCTAATAACTCTTCCCATTTTCTATATAGCTTAACCCTTTCTTCCGGGCTAGGCATTAAGTCAAAAACTTCTTTCCCTCTGCCGATTGGCATCAGCTGAAACTGCCACATATAAGTTGCTCCCTGTTCTTCAAACCAAAAATCATAAAATTCATCGCTTAAAAGAGTATCTATATTTCTTCTAGTTCCAGTAACAGAGATAACAAATGGCATTCCCGCTTCTCTTAAATTTTTCATTGCATCTAAAGTTCTTTGAAAAACACCCTTTCCTCTCCTTTCGTCTGTCTCTTTTTCAAACCCTTCAACTGAAATTTGCGGAAAAGCATTTCCTGTCTTGGTCAGTTTTTCAGCAACTTCTTTTGTAATTAATGTACCGTTGGTATAAAAGATAAAAAATGTATCATTATACTTCTCAAAAATATCAAAAATAGTTTTTCCTTGGCTTTTATACATCAACGGCTCTCCGCCGGAAACTACTACAAATCTGCTACCGAAAATATTATGGTTTTCATCTAAAATTCTATCTAAAATATCAAAAGGAATCGTTGCTCCGGTTTCAGGTGACGAAGCGGCATAGCATCCCTTGCATCTCAAGTTACATACTTGGGTAGGAGAAATCGTTATAAAAAGCGGCGGTTTGGTATTATACTTTTTTCTAAATGCCTCTTTTACTTTCCCTGCGTCTGTCAAAGTATCTCTAAAAAAATTATTAAACCCTAAAACTTCTAACAACCTCTCAATAATATGATAAGATATATATCCTTTTTCATAATTTTTTAATCCCTGTCTAACAAGTGCTTTTATCCATTGGTATTTTTTCATTTGAACCTCTCTAAGGTTATCCTCCAACCCTTTTTCTACGATAGCCTTATATGCCCTTTTATCAAACTGGTCAAGGATAATTTTTCTTCCGGTCTTAGTATTAAACGCCCTTCTAATAAGAAAAAGATAAGTATTTCGTTTTATTTTTGATGTCATTTTATTTAGCATAATTCTTGGACTTGGAGGAACGTTCAATACAAATTCAAATAAATTTGTAAATTGAACGCTTCCCTGCTGTCTCTATTAACTTTATCCTACATCACGCTTAATAACCATGGTGTAAGGGTTTTTCTGAGTAAACCTGACCCTTAAAACAGAGCAGCAACAATTTGCTCTGATATTTTTGCCAAATTTATCTTTTTGTTTAAAAACGAATATTCCAAAAGTAACCCGTCCATCATCCCAATTAATAAAGAAGTTAACAATTTGACATCAACTTTTTTTGTCATTTTTCTACTTGCGAGTGCCTTCTCCTCAATTATCGGTTGGATTAAATTAATAATCCGCTCCCTTGATTGAGTAATACGTTTCGCTATCCTGTCACTTGAAGGTAGTCTTAACATTAAAGCCCTAATAAAATTTTTCTCTTTAAGACCAAAGTTTATGTAATTTTTAATTAATTTGTGCAGTTTCTTGTCAATAGTATCCTCTTTCAATGCCTGAGCAATAGATAAACTCAAATCATCAAATACATTGTCAAGCACTTTTTCATAAATTTCTTTCTTGCCGGTAAAATGATAATAAAGCGCAGCTTTGGTAATATTTACTCTTCTGGCAATATCGTTCATAGAAACCCCAAGATAACTGAATTTTGAAAACAATTGACGGGCTGTATCAATAATATATTTTTTAGTATCTTGAATAATATCTTCGGATTTTCTAATAGTTTTTTCCATAATTTTATTCTGTCTGCTTACCGATTGGTAAGTAATTTTACTATATCATACTATATCAAGGCAAATAAATATCTGTCAAGTGGAAAAAGAACAAATTCAAGAAAAACGATAAATATCTATTAAATTATAATTAAAAAATATATTTTAACGATAAATCAGTCCATCGCTGTAATCTTCCGTATTTCATTCTAGAAAATAAGCCGTTAAAAATATTATCATTTTCTATTTCTTAAACTCCGAATGTTTACTCATCAAACCGACTTTGCTTTCTGGTAAATCGACTCTTGTAATAAATCAATTTCTGTAATTGATGTAATTTCTTTTTCATAGCCGACTCACCGGCTAAAATTATATCTCTGCCGTCTAAAAATTTATCCCAATGCACGATACCCATCTTTATGCTTAATTTAGGCTCAACAGTGATATCAGCGTCTTTAGTATTCCAGCGGGCAAGATGATAACACAAAAGATTGATTGAATTGCTGGCAATTTCATAAAAACCCAGATTAGTTTTATTATTCCCTCTGTTAGTAAAATAATCAGCATCCAAATTAACTGCTATCACCAATCCTGCTTCCATTTTCCTTACAATTTCTACCGGCACCGGCAAAGATAACCCACCATCAGCCAGTAATCTGCCCTCCCGTTCCACAGGCTTAAAAATCAAAGGAAATGAAATACTTGCTCTAACTGCTGAAGCCACTTCGCCTTGACTGATAGGAATTATTTCTCCTGTTTTTAAATCGGTCGCTATCACGGAAAGTGGAATTTTCAAATCTTGAAATTTTACTTTCCCGATATGGGCTTCAATAAATTTCTTTATTTTCTCGCCTTTAATTAACCCTCGTCGCAAAGATGGATCAATTAAAGATAATACTTGTCGCCAGTTAGCACCAAGAGCTATTTCCTCAATCCGCCTGATATCTTTAGTAGCTGAATAAAAACCTCCGATTAAAGCACCGATACTTGAACCGGCAATAAAGTCAATCGGAATATTATTTTTTTCCAGAACCTTAATCACGCCAATATGCGCCAATCCTTTTGCCCCACCGCTTCCTAATGCTAAGCCAATCTTTGGTCTTTTAAAATCTGTCGTAGAGTTTTTTTGTCCCATCAACAAATTAGTTATTTTTATACTACTATTTTATAAAATAAAAAGCAAACAGGTAGCAAATTGCAGCACCAACCACTCCAATTATAGTCATTATAAAAGCGTAAGATAATGGGGACTCGTTTTCTAATTGCGCCCAGTGAACTCCAAAGATAAATAGAAGCACTAAGCCGGTCATTACAGAAATCACTCTGGCTATAGCCAAATCATCCATTAATAGATAAGAAATAAGAGGCAAACCAACAATAATGAAAGTGAGTATTAAAGAACCGGTGGCTTGCATAAAATCACCCTTGGAATAAGCCCGACTACCGATAAGACGCGTTTTAGAAACCAAAGGACCAAAAGAATTAGCAAAACTACTTGCCATACCCACAATTAATCCGGATATTAATATAGTCCAACGATCTGTAGTTAAAACAGATACTCCCAAAGCTACACCAAAGCTGGCTATAATGGAACCAAACAACCCGAAAATCACTCCTCTTATTTTGATTTCCAATTCCGCAAAAGAAAATATTGAGTTTCTCGCTTTTTCTGATTGATTATTTTTGTTTCCTGTTGTTTCTAATTTTGAAATTGGGACACTATTTTTTTTATACTCCATATTTTTGTCTCTGGTGTTTAATTATAAAAATCCATAAAGAGGATTAAATCTCGACCTAATATGAAACATCATTTATTTTTACCGTTGGCCGGCGAAAAATATCTTCTACAACGTTGTAGGTAACAGGAATTATAACAAGTGTTAGTATGGTCGAAACTAACAAACCGCCAATTACGGTAATTGCCATCGGTCTCATCATTTCTGATCCCTCTTGTTGAGATAAAGCCATAGGCAGCATTCCAAATAAAGTAGTTAAAGAAGTAATTAGAATTGGTCGAAGCCGGGTAGTGCCACCTTCAATTAAAGCATTCAATGTATCCATCCCTTTTTTGCGCAATTGATTAACGTAATCAATTAAAACAATAGCATTATTTACAACTATACCGGCTAACATTATTATACCAATAAACGAAGATAAGGATAATGTTTGTCCGGTAATAAACAATGCCAATCCTACGCCAATAAAAGCCAGTGGTATTTCAAACATTACAATAAAGGGATAAACTAATGATTCAAACTGTGAAGCCATTACCATATAAACTAAAAGAATTGCTAAAATTAAAGCACCAGTTAATACTTTAAAACTATCCTGCATTTGCTTATAAGAACCGCCATATTCAATAAAATAACCAACTGGCAACGAATAATCAGCTAATTCTTTTTTAATATCCTTCACAATACTACCAACATCTCTGCCAGCGACATTTGCGGTCACTAAAACTACCCTCGATTGATCCTCTCGATCAATTTTAACCGGACCT
>JAGGTM010000052.1 GCA_021163745.1 bacterium | reverse complement strand
ATAATTATTATTTAATATGGCTGATCTTAAAGATGGCGTAATAAAGAGATATTTAGGTGTCTTTCTGGTAGTTCCATAGGTTGTTCCGTAAGTTTTCACTTTAACCAAAATTCCGCTTAAAACCAACGCATCAAGTAAAGCAGTTAAAGTCCTAATGTTGTCAATTCGCAAACTTTTAAGCAATTTCTCATAACTGATTACATCAGAATTGGCAAGCAAATAAAGTAAGTCATTTATTTTGCTGAGGGTCTCTGTTTTAAAACTTTTTAAGGTGATAATATCTTTGGCAATTATTCCGTTAATTACATTCTTTATGCGTTCTGCCATCTCTACCTCATTTTTCAACTGAGCCGAAAAAGGAAATCCGCCATTCTTAAAGAAATTTTCTTCGCTATCTGCAGGCAAATTAACAAAAAATCTATTTACCTTCTCTTCCTTGTCTTTAAGACCCAAAAAGACCTCTTTTGCATTTTTAGAATTAAAAATAATTTCCTTTAAATCTTCTGCTAAATTTTTTATGGGATAAATTTTGTGTTTCAAAATTAAATATTCATTAAACTTTAAAGGATAAAGTTCTACTAAGGTTGACCTTCTCATTAAGTCAGCGCTTATTTTTAAATTTATTGCCGATGAGCCGGTGGCAATAATCAAGAGATTTTTATGGCCCTTAGTAGAATCAAATAATACCTTTAAAAACAAACTCCAATCGTGGTCGAAGTGAACCTCATCAAGAAGAAGTATGACTTTTTTATCCAAACCAACAAAATTAAAATTGTTTACCTTTTCAAAAAATTTAAAAAAACTATTCAAACTAATCTGCTCAAAGTGAAGTTTGCTTACATCAAGATAAAAACGATAATCAAGTTTGTTGAAGTTCTGGAGTATTTTTGAATCCAAATCATTCTCCGAATTTAAAAACTTTTCAACATTAAAAATTTGCATTAAAAGGGTGGTCTTGCCCACTCCTCTTATTCCGGGAAGAAGAATAATTTTCTCTGTCTCATCTATTTGGTTAGTTAAAAAATTAAAGATGATTTTTTTGAAATAAGAAAAAATATATCTTGTGGGACGAAGGTTACCTGCATCATTATAAAGATAACCCTCGCTTAAACGGGGAAGGATTTTAAGCCATTCTTTGTAAAAATTTTCTAATTTTTGTTCATCCATAATAAATTATTTTGCCTTGCAATACATACTCCTTCTACATTCAGATTGTATTACAATACAAACTGCTTGTCAAGACAACCCTCTTCCGACTTCCTAAACCTTCTACAACCCCAAATCCTCCCAGTTAGCAAGATTGTTTTTTTTAATTCTTTTCTTCTTATTCTCTTTGTTTTGTTTTTTATATCTCCGCAGGATTAAAAATTTAAATTATCTTAGGACAATATTTATCTAAATAACAATTTTTACAATCTGGCTTTTTTGGATGACATAGATTTCTTCCGATATGCCAACAAGAAAGGTCAAATATCCCAGGATATTCCGGATTTAATTCTCTCGCACTATACACTAATTCATCGTTACTGGCGTTTTTAGAAATAAATCCTAATCTTTTAAAAACTCTTTTAACATGAACGTCTGGAGAGATGTCTATACAGATATAATCTTGCATTGGAATCTTAAACTCTCTAACTAATACGTTGGCTGCCATTGTGGCAATTTTTATTCCAACCCCAGGAAACTCTAAAAATCTCCTCACCACAGTGGCACTTTTTGGTTTATTTTTCCAGATATTTGAAGCGTCATCTTTATAATTCTCGTGAACCTTTTGAATTGCTAAATAAAAATTCTCAGCCATTATATCGTTAAATCTGTGAAGATTTCTTTTTCTAAATATTTCTTTAAGTTGGATCAAATTTAGTCCTAAAAGTTTAGAAAATTTAAAACTACCGATTTCTTTAGAAATCTCATAAGGAATCAACCACGCTTTTTCTGCTTTAATTTGTCTATCCATTATACAAGCCAAAACAAAAGCATGGGGATAATCTTTAAGGTTGTTAAGCAATTCATCTGCTTCCGGCTTTCCAGTAAATTCTATTTTCTTATATGGTTGATTAAATAATTCCTTTCCTTTCCTTTCCTTTCCTTTCCTTTCCTTTATTAATTAAAATTTTCACAATTTTCTTTTTATTCATAATTCTTTACTGAGTATTTCATTTAAACTGGATTATTTATCAATTAATTTTTTGATTTTGTTTAAATGAAAAATTGGGGCTTTTTTATTTTCTTTGCCTTCACAATTTTTAGATGATTTTCATTTCCTTAAGGTGATCTAAATGAAGTAATAAGTTTTTCATAATATTCTCCTTTTCTTTGTTCCAGTCTAAAAATACTCTGTCAAATTCTTTAGTATGCCTTAACAATGTTTCCGGATTAAACTTTCTCTTTCCTCCACTGCTTATAAAATAATACACACAATGAGGAAATATCGATTTTAATTCTCTCGCGATAACGCCATATGTAATAAAATGATGAGTAATTAGATTATCACTAATTTTTAATTCAAGAACTGCCAAGGGAATAATTATTTTTTTATCTTTGGTGCCTCTGGGAATAAAAATTCTGTCATTCTTTATCTCATTTACATCTATTACATCCTTATAAATGACAATATCTTGTTCTAAAAAACCAAGAATGATTTTCCATTCATTTCTAATATTTCCAATGGTTAAATTGTTAAGAATGTTAATTCTCTCTTTAATTTTTAAAGATGGGTATCTCTCCTTCAACCTACTTTCAATGTAATCTCTAACTTTTTTAGAAAATTGATTTTCGGTCATAAGACATTTTAATTAAAGTTCACCTATTTTATCAAAATAACCTAACCCTTTCGGATGATTTTTTGCAAATCAATTTTTTTCCTATTTTTCCATTCTTATTATACAACTGATACCTGGTCATAATTCTTATATAAATAAACCACTTGCTGATAAACAATGTTAGTGATTTTTTCTACTTCTTTTGGCTGAAATTGATTTTTTAATAAAATCAATCTTATATGGTCTCTTATTCTTGCTTTAATAATATCATTATTTGTCCAGTCAACAAATAAATCTCTCCGGATTGATTTAACTAATTCTTTTACTATTCCTTTAATTTTTTCATCTTGTTTAATTAATTTTTTACTGGCAATAGCATCATAAAAAGCCAACTCTTCTTCAGTTAATCCCATTTCTTTTGCCATCATTTCCGATTTTTTTATCTCTTTTGCCAACTCTATTAATCGCTCAATGACTTTTGAAGCATTTAATATTCTATTCTCATAATCTTCAATAATTTTATCTAATAGTTCTAAAAATGATTTATAACGAATTCTATTCTTTTTCATTCTCAATTTAATTCTATCGGATAAAAGTTTTCTTAAAATTTCTATTGATAAATTT
>JAGGTM010000043.1 GCA_021163745.1 bacterium | reverse complement strand
CTATAATCAACCCCAAACCAAGTTTTATCTAAACCAATCATTAAAACCCTCATAATTTTAGCTTAATATTTCAAAACAGAAAGTGTTTGATTTATCATATTTTTAAAACTAAATTTTTTTAACTCCTGCAAAGAATTTTTAATAAACTTTTGCTGTAAATTTTTATCTTTCCACAATTTCAAAATAGATTCTTTCAACTGCTCTTTATTATCGTATTCCACCAAAATCCCATTGTAATTATTCTGAATTAGCTCAGGATTTCCGCAAACATTAGTGGTAATTACCGGAACTTCCATTTTCATCGCTTCTAAAATAACATGAGACAAACCCTCGTAAGCGGTATTTAAAATAAATAAATCTGCGGCTCTAAAAAACAAAGGTAATTCAGAATGTTTGATGTTTCCCATTAAAAAAATTTTATCCTGTAATTTGTGATTTCTAATTTGTAATTCAAGTTTTTTTCTTTCAGGTCCATCGCCTATTATAGTCAATCTAAAATTTGGATTTTCTTTTAATAAATCGGGCATCATATCAATTAATGTGCTGAACCCTTTCCACAGAACCAAGCGACCGATAGACAAAAGAATATCTCCTTTAACATTGATTTTCTCTTTAGCTTTTTCCTTGGAAACAGCTAGACAATGCAGATTTTCCACAGCATTATAAATAACTCTAATTTTATCCTCTTTAATTCCCCATTCACAGGCAATCTTTTTAAGATAATAACTTGGAACAATAATTTTATTGGCATTATTAGCAGTAATTTTCTGTATTTTGCGTCTAATCTCTGTAATTAAATCAAACTTCTTTTTCTGGAATTCTTCTAAACTGGGAAATTTTAGTAGGGTTTTATTGCTTCGGCAGTATTGGTCCCAAGCATAATCACTTGTAATTTTTAGAACAAATCTTCTGTTTAAAATTTTACTAACTAGCATACTAGGCAAACCCGATCCAACCGGACATTGAGCGTAAATAACTTCGGCATTTCTCGCCAAGAACAACAATCTCCAAAAATACAAAAAATATCGAATGGGCAAAGAATAATTTCGGGAAATTCTAACTACCGGAAAATTATAATCCCTTTGATGTTTTAGATTTACGCCATTGTCAGAATAAGTAATTACTTTAACATTAACACCTTTGTTTTTTAGTTCCCGGGCTAATTTTTCTACATATATAGCCGGACCCCCGATATCCGGGGGAAAAATTCCTGTGGCAATAATAACTTTCATTTTCGTAAAAGGTAAAACTTTGTCCATTTCTCTCTTTTATCTTCCCCCTCCGACTCTTGTCGGAGGGGGAACGAGAGGGGGTGGAGGGATCGCGTGCTTTTAAGAAGGTAGAAACCTTTTCCTTGGAAAACGTGACTTTTCTCTTGCCAATTGCCAATTGCTAATTGCTGAGCATCGTGCCATTCCCCCTCTTAATCTCCCCCCTTACAAAGGGGGGAGATAAAAGAGAAGCTTTTGTATTTTCCGTGAGAAAAGTTTCTACCTTTTTAAAAACATCATGCCATCCCCCCTCTTAATCTCCCCCCTTACAAAGGGGGGAGATAAGAAGAAGGGACGTCTAACATCCTAAAAATCTCATCCATTTGCTTGGCTATATTATCCCAATTATAGTTTTTGAAAACTAATTCCTTTGCATTTTCACATAATCTATTTTTCAGTTTTTCATCCTTTAAAATTTTAGCTATTTTTTCAGCAATGCTAAAAGAATCTCTTACTTTACAAAAAAAACCTGTCTTTCCATCTTTTAAAAAATCGGGAATTCCTCCAACAGGAGTTCCGATTACCGGAATCCCTACTGCCATTGCCTCTAAAAATGAATTTCCCAATCCTTCTGATAAAGATGGCCTAACAAAAACATCTGAGATTTTTAGGTATTTAAAAACCTCACTATGATTTATTTGCCCTAAAAAAAATATCCTATCTTCAACTTTTAATTGCTTGGCTAAATTTTCAAGTTTTATTCTATCAGGACCATCCCCTGCTATCAAACACTTGATGTCTTTTGGTAAAATTGAAATTGCTTTTATCAAATCCTCTATCCCATTTTTCTTTACTAATCTTGAGGTAGTTATAACTATTTTATCCTCAGGTTTAATTTTTAGTTTTTTCTTCAGTTTCTCACAGTAAGATTCAGATAATTTCAAAGAATCAGAATCTAAAATTTTTGTTAAATTTACCCCGTTGGGAACTCTTTTTATTGGACATTTCGCTCCGCTTCTTATCGCTCTTTTTCTTAAATAATCGCTTATTGCAGTAATATAATCTGCCTTTTTAAAAGGCAAAATATGCCATGGCCTTATAAAAATTTTATATAAAAACTTTATTCCCAAAACATATCTTTGCAAATAAGATTCCGGATCTCCCTCCTGTATATTTAATATCATTTTTTTGTTTGGGTATATAATTTTAAAAAAAGAAGCAGTTACACCTGCTTGAGAAGCCATAATTGCCCAGATAATCTGATAGTTTCTTCTTTTATTCAATTTGATTGCCTTAATAAGTCCTAAAATAGGAAGAAGAAATTTATCTATTTTTGCCCCAAATCCCACCCTATAAATATTTACTCTGTTATATGATTCTTGCGAAGGTAGATTAGGTTTAATTTTTGCAGTAATTAAATCAAAATCATATTCTGTCAATCTTTTGGTAATTTCATCGACTGCCACTTCTGCACCCCCTATAAAAGGAAAATATGCTGTAGAAAAAATTAGGATTCTCATTATTTAAAACTCAAAGCGCAAAGTGCAAAGCGCCCCGAAAGAAAGCCTACGGCTTTCTACGAGGCAAGTAAAACTACAGCGTAAAGCTTAAAGCTAAAAAAGAAAAAATTTCGCTTTGCGCTTTGAGCTGTAGCTTTGAGCTAAGTGTATTGTATCATTAAATCTTGATTATTTATAATACATCTCTTAATATACAATAAAATAGGGAGAAAATCAATATGAAGGTTAGACGTTAGACGTTGGACGTTGGACGTAAAAATTGCGGAGCTTCGCTCCGCTACTCCAACATCCAACATCAAACATCAAACATAAAAAATGAAAAATGAAAACATCAAACATCAAACATCAAACATTCTATACATTATCACTAAATCTGTTTGGGGTGGGGCGGGAAAATATATTTTTGATTTAGCTACTTGTTTATCAGACAAGTTTATTATAAGTGTAGCCGCAGGCGGACAAGGAAAATTAGCACAAGAAATCAGAAAATCCCATATTCCTTATTATGAAATTAAAAGTTTCCAACGCAAAATCAATATTCTAAAAGAACTTCTGGCTGGTTTTGAAGTTTTATTTCTTCTTTTTAAGCTTAAGCCCGATATTATTCATGTAAATAGTTCTAAAGCCGGGGGCATTGTAGGAGCAGCAGCGTGGTTATACAAACTGCTTACCAGAAGAAAACCTCGTCTTATTTTTACTGCTCACGGTTGGGCTTTTTTAGAAGACAGACCTAAATGGCAATTAGATTTGATTAAATTTTTAAGCAAATTAACTGCTTTGTTTTATGATAAGATAATCTGTGTCTCTGAATTTGACCGGCAAATAAGTATCAAAAATAAAATCGCTCCGTCTCATAAATTAGTAACTGTTCATAATGGAATAGATGTAAATAAATTAATCTTTCTTCCTAAAGAAAAGGCACGAAAAAAATTACTGCTAACTGCCAATTGCCAATTGCTAACTGCTAACAGCCAACTGCCAACTGCCAAAATTATCGGCACTATTGCTGAATGGGCCAGAAATAAAGGCCTGATTTACCTTTTAGAGGCATTTAAAAAACTTCAGACCTCTAACATCCTACCTCTAACATTAATACTAATTGGCAGCGGAGAAAATCCTGATAAAGAGAAAATATATAATTTTATCAAAAAACATAATTTAAAAAATGTTTATCTTCATCAATGGATTCCTAATGCTGCTTCCTATCTAAAAGCATTTGATATTTTTGTTTTACCTTCAGTCAAAGAAGGATTTCCTTATGTGATTTTAGAGG
>JAGGTM010000003.1 GCA_021163745.1 bacterium | reverse complement strand
CTTCTCATAAACATTGCAATCTCATCAGGAGTTAATAGATCTTTAAAAAACAATCTAATTTCTTCCCTATTTTTTAAACAAGATATTACATCATAAAACTCAGATATCATTTGAATCCTTTTACTTTCGGGTAATTTACTTAAGTGAAACTTCATTTTTCCAGTCCACAGAACGTTCTATGGGCTGAAATTCCTTATTAAAAAATTTTAGGAATTCAGTACCATAGACTGTTCTATGGTACTGTTTTAGTACCATAGACTGTTCTGTGGACTAAAGCCTTTTAGATGAAATAAATCAAAGATTTTTTCTCTTTTCTATTTTCTCAACACATAGAATAGTTTTAATCACTTTGTCAGGATTTAAGGATATTGAGCGGATACCTTCTTTTATTAAAAATTCAGTAAATTCAGGGAAATCACTGGGTGCTTGTCCACAAATACCAGAATATTTATTCATTTTATTGCAAAGTTCTATTACTTTTGAAACAGATTTCTTCACCGCTTCATTTCTCTCATCAGCTATTTTCTGTAAGTTAGCATTATCTCTATCAATTCCTAAAGTTAATTGGGTCAAATCATTTGAACCGATTGAATAACCATCAAAAATTTTCAAAAACTTCTCTGCCAGAATAACATTTGACGGAATCTCACACATCACATATACCTCCAATCCCTCACTATGCGCTTTTAGATTATATTTTTTCATAAGTTCAATTACTTTCTCTCCTTCTTCAACTGTCCTGCAGAACGGAACCATTACCGCCACATTTTCCAGTCCAAACTCTTCTCTAACTTTTTTAATTGCTCTTATTTCCATAGCAAAAGCAGGTTCAAACTTTTTATCATAATATCGGGAAGCCCCTCTCCAACCAAGCATAGGATTACCTTCTTCCGGCTCAAACAGCTCTCCCCCAATAAGTTCTCTGTATTCATTTGTTTTAAAATCGGAAAATCTAACAATTACTTTTTTAGGATAAAAAGCCGCTGCGATTATTCCTATTCCTTCAGCCAACTTATCAACAAAATATTTCTTTTTATCCTTATAACCCACAGTTATTTTATCAATTTGTTCAATAATCTCTTTTAGCTTTGAATCTGAAACTTCTGTTCTAAGATTTAACTTTTCGATTTTAAAATTTTTTAGTTCATAATAATGAAATAAAGCCAAAGGATGGATTTTGATTTTTTCGCCAATAATAAATTCTTCTCTGGCTAATCCCACTCCATCCACTGGTAAAAATGAGGTCTTGAAAGCAATTTCTGGAGCGCCTAAATTAACCATAATTTTCGTTTTCAGTTTAGGAATTTTTTTCAAATTGTATCTTTTAACTTTAAAAGGCACTCTGCCAGCAAAAATTTTTCCTTTTAGACCTTCCGAACAATCAATAGTAATTTCTTGACCATCTTTTAAAGTTTTGGTGCCGGTTAAAGTTCCAACTATACAAGGTATCCCCAATTCCCTGCTTACTATAGCGGCATGACAAACTTTTGAACCTTCATCGGTAACAATTGCTTTTGCCATTTTCATAACCGGGACCCAGTCAGGATTAGTCATCTTAGTAACTAAAATTTCTCCTTTTTTAAATTCTTTTAATTTATTAATATCCAAAATCTTATGCACTCTCCCTTGAGCAATTTTATTTCCCACAGCAATTCCGGTTAAAATAGGCGCCTTTTTTGTTTCAATCCTGTATTCTTCATAATATTTTTCTTTCTCTCTTGCATGAACCGTCTCCGGTCTTGCCTGAACAATAAATAACTCATTTGTCTTGCCATCTTTTGCCCACTCCATATCCATAGGCATCCACTTTTTTGCTTCCTTTGAATAATGCTTTTCAATAATACAAGCCCATTTTGCTAAAGTCAAAATTTCTTTTTCGTTCAAACAAAACTTCTTTTGATCCTCTGCAGGAACTTTTACTTTTACAATTCCACCATCTTTTTTATAAACAAACTTCTGATCCTTTTTGCCTAAGGTTTTTGAAATAATTGCTTTATATCCCTTCTCTAAAGTTGGTTTGAAAACATAAAATTCATCCGGAGTAACTTCTCCCTGAACAATCATTTCTCCCAAACCATAAGAGCCATTTATTAAAACAACATCCTTGAATCCTGACTCTGTATCCAAAGAAAACATTACTCCGGAAGAAGCCAAATCAGAACGAACCATTTTCTGAATGCCAACTGACAGAGCGATTTCCAGCTGAGAAAAATTGTGGGAAGCACGATAAAAAATGGCTCGGTCTGTAAAAAGAGAAGCCAAACAACCTTTAACCGCTTCCAATAGCTTTTCATCTCCTTTTACATTCAGATAAGTGGTATATTGTCCCGCAAAACTGGCAGAAGGCAAATCCTCAGCAGTCGCGGATGTTCGCACAGCCACATCTGTTTGCTCTTCGCCATATTTTCTAGATAATTTATGATAACTTCTTAAAATTTCTTTCCCCAGATCATTAGGAATTTCACTTTTTAAAATTAAATCTCTTACCCTTTTCCCTTTTTCCTGTAAATCTTTAATATTTGAGACATCCAAATCTTTTAGAATTTCCTCAATTTTCTCTTTAAGTCCGGTTTTTTTCATAAAGTGCCAGAAAGCAAAAGAAGTGGTGGCAAAACCATCAGGAACATTTACTCCTTTTTTAGAAAGAGAATTATACATTTCTCCCAAAGAGGCAT
>JAGGTM010000008.1 GCA_021163745.1 bacterium | reverse complement strand
ATTACTGGAGTGAGACGTTGTGGAAAATCTGTCTTTTCTTATTTATTGGCTAAAGAAAATAGGTTTGGTTATATAAATTTTGATGATGAGAGATTATCAAGTGTAAAATCAGAAGATCTTAATAAAATTTTGCAAGCATTCTATAACCTTTATGGCGATATAGATTATATAATTTTAGATGAGATACAGAATGTTGAGAAGTGGGAATTATTTGTTAATAGATTGAGAAGAACAAAAAAGGTTATAATAACCGGGAGTAATTCCCAATTATTAGCCGGTGAACTGGCTAGTCGTTTGACCGGAAGATATATAAATATAACTCTTTGGCCATTTTCATTTAAGGAATTTTTAGATTTAAACAAGATAGAGACAAGAGAAGTTTATACCACTAAAGAAAAAGCGGAGATTTTAAAATTTCTGGATATCTATCTTAAGACAGGTGGTTTTCCTGAAGTTAATAAATTTGGCAAAGCGATATTGCCTCAAATTTATGAAGACATAATTACCAAAGATATCTTGTTCAGATATGGAATCAAAAAAATAGAGGAATTAAAAAAACTGGCAAAATATCTTATTACAAATTTTTGTCAGGAAGTAAGTTATAGTAAACTAGCCAAAATATTAGACATAAAACGCGTTTCTACTATATCCAATTGGGTTTCTTATTTAGAGAATTCATTTTTAATTTTTAAACTGATAAGATTTGATTTCAAATTAAAGCAACAATTTATTGCTCCTAAGAAGGTTTGTTGTGTTGATAATGGAATAGTGAATATGCTTGCTTTTAGATTTTCAGAGAATATTGGTAGATTTATGGAAAACGCAGTTGCTACAGAATTACAAAGAAGGAAATCACTGTATCCTTTGATGGAAATTTATTACTGGAAAGACCATCAACAGAATGAAGTTGATTTTGTGATTAAATATGGCAAAGAAGTTAAAAATCTTATTCAAGTTACATATACTGCCAGCAAAGATGAAATCAGAGAAAGAGAAATAAAAGGATTACTTAAAGCAAGCTCAAAATTGAAGTGCAATAATCTTTTGATTATTACTTATGATTATGAGTTGGAGAGAAGAATAAAAGGAAAGAAAATAAAATTTATTCCTCTTTGGAAATGGTTGTTGTCTTAAAACCCAATGGATTTTAATCTTAAACCTTAAGCCCGAAGCTCAGAACTTTTTAAAAATTTTACCCTCGGCAAAGCCGAGGGTAAACTCTTATACCACGCCTTTATAGGCGTGACTTTTTAGATGATACAATGGAATCTTATACCACTAAACCACTAATGGAATCCGTGACGAGTTTATTATAATTCAAGCTTTACTTGCTCCACTGTTAGCGGAGTCAGAAGGCCCATTGTGGTCGGGCTGGGGGGAGTTGAACCCCCGACCTCTGGCCCCCCATGCCAGTGCGCTAACCACACTACGCCACAGCCCGCCTTTTTTAAGAATTGAGAGCGAGAAATCTTTTGATATATTTAGGTGGGTTTTCTTTCCCCATTGCCTTGATGCATTTGGCACATATTTTTATTCTTTTTCCATTAGCTAATCTTACCCATTGTAAATTGGGGTATTTTCTTCTTTTTCCTGTGGGATTATAGTGACCACGAAGTTTCTTTCTGTCTACAGTTATCATTGGTTTTTTCCCGCAGATAGGGCATCTTTTGGACATGGTATATTTTATTATAAACACTTAATTGGAAAATTTTAATAAACTAGTTTATATCGACTTGTTTTTTGTTAGGAATCATTTATAATAATGGAAAATGGAGTCAACAATTTTATTTAAATTATTTTTATATACAATTATAATTTTTTCTGCAGTTATTCATGAGTATGCTCATGCATGGGTTGCTTATCAAGAAGGTGATCCTACTGCTAAGTATTCCGGCCGTCTTACATTGAATCCATTAGCTCATATAGATTTATGGGGTACAGTAATTATTCCTTTGTTTCTTTTGTTTTCTTTTGGAGGATTTATTGGCTGGGCAAAACCAGTTCCATTTAACCCTTATAATTTAAAAGATCAAAAATACGGTATTGCCAAAGTTGCTGTAGCAGGCCCTTTAGCAAATTTTTCCATCGCTTTATTATTTGGTATTTTTCTAAGATTTACTTCCGTTTTAGCGGTCCCCTTGTCTTTGATTATTTATATTAACATTTTTTTAGGATTTTTCAACCTTTTGCCTTTTCCGCCGCTGGATGGTTCAAAATTAACAATGGTGTTTTTTCCTGAATTGGAAAGAGGTTTATCTTCGTTTGGTTTTTTGGGAATATTTTTAGCAATTATTTTTGCTCTATTTATCCTTTCTCCTTTGTCTAATTTAGTTTATTACTTAATAGTAGGACAACCATTTGCTTTCTTTTAGAAATTTTTTTCCTGTTCACCCTACACCACGCCTGTACAGGCGTGGTGTAGGGTGAGATTAGGGGATAGGGGAAAATTAGCAGTTTCTTTTCTATTTTCTTTCCTCAAGTTTTACTTTTGTCACTCCTAATTTATCTCCTCTTAAAATTTTTATTTCTACAATGTCTCCAACTTTGCATTTGTGAATTAATTCATGTAAAGGATGTTTTTCATCAATTTTTATTTTATTGAATTCCAATATAATATCTCCTTCCATTAGTCCGATTTTCGCAGCAGGTGAACCAGGCACAACCCCCATTCCTTCGGGCCCTTGTTCTCTTATTATTAAAGCCCCATAATTTACCGGAAGATGATATTTTTCTTGGATTTCTTTGTTGACTAAGATATATCTTACCCCCAGAAACGGTTGGATTATCCTTCCGTATTTTTTTAGATCATCCAAATCTTTTTTTGCGTTATTTATAGGTATAGCAAATCCTATATTTTGTGCTCCTACTACGATAGCAACATTAATTCCTATTACTTTTCCGTTGATATCCAAGAGAGGACCTCCTGAATTTCCCGGATTAATTGCCGCATCGGTTTGGATAATTCCTCTTAATTGTGCCACTTGTCCTGATGGAAGGTCGGCGGCAGTTATAGAGCGGGAGAGTCCCGAAACTACACCTGTAGAGACAGTATTATGAAAACCAAGTGCATTTCCAATAGCAATAACCGTTTCTCCTAAGTTCAGTTTATTGGAATCTCCTAATTCTAAGACGGGAAATTTTTTCCCTTTTGCATTTTTTAATCTTAAAATTGCTACATCGTAAACAGCATCTCTTGCTAAAACTTCTGCAGAATATTTTTTCTCATCTGCAGCGATTACCGTGTATTCTACATTAGGGATAGAAATTACATGTCTGTTGGTTAACACAATTCCTTCCGGCATTACAAAAAATCCACTTCCTCCGCCGATATGCACTTTTTCCATTCCTTCCTGTCTGTATTGAGGTATGGGTTCTCCAAATGGTTGAAGAAACTCGTCATATGGCTGGAGATAATATTTTCTTATTTTTGGAATTCGTTTGGAAATAATAATACTTACTACAGAGGGTAAAGTTTTTTTTACTACATCTACTACGGGAGATTTATTCATAGCTTTGTCAAGTACGATTCATAGAAAGGCAACATTTGAAATGGCACCAATCTATGTTCATACTAAATTGACTTAATTTATTTAGATATTATTATACTATATATAGAAGAAGATGCAAGCGATTAAAGAAGCTTTTTATTGTTTATTTGCGCAGCGAGCGAGAGAAATGGAGCTTGTTTTCATTTTCTAGTGAACACAGGAATTTAATGCTCTAGATCTTCGGATTTGAGGAAATAAATGAGCCATTATACCTGACTCATCCAGGCTCGGGAAATAACATTATACTTTGATGACAAAAAAATTAAAAAAAATTGATTCTCGATTAGCAGGCCTTATAAAGAAAGAGATAGAAAGGCAAAAATTTACCATTGATTTGATTCCTTCAGAGGCAATTGCGCCAAATGAAGTTTTAGAAGTTTTGGGTTCGCCATTAATAAATAAATATTCAGAAGGCGGAATAGGTCGTCGTTATTACCCGGGAAACAAATATATAGACAAGATTGAGGATTTAGCAAAAAAAAGAGCAAAAGAGGTATTTGGTTTAGGAAAAAATTGGGAGGTAAATGTGCAACTTCTTTCAGGGACGCCTGCTAATTTAGCAGTTTATTTTGGTTTATGTAATCCCAGAGATAAAATTATGGGAATGAGTTTGTTTTCGGGAGGACATTTATCTCATGGTCATCCCGTTAGTTTATCTGGAAAAATATTTAATTCCGTTACTTATAATTCCGGAGAAGATGGATATTTGGATTTCGATCACATTGAAAAAATAGCCAAAAAATATAAACCAAAGATTATTATTTCCGGTTTTTCTGCTTATCCCAGGAAAGTTAATTTTAGAAAGTTTTATCAAATTGCCAAAAAGGTGAATGCCTATCATATGGCGGATATTTCTCATATTGCTGGATTGGTAGCTGCTGGAGTTCATCCATCTCCATTTAGATACGCGGATATAGTAACCACTACATGTCATAAAACCTTAAATGGCCCCAGAGCAGCAATAATATTTTACAGAAAAGAGCTAACAGGAAAGATTGATAAGGCAGTTTTTCCGGGAATACAGGGTGGTCCGCATAATAATAAAGTTGCTGCTATTGCCTTAAGTTTAAAGATTGCTAAGACAGCCGCATTCAAAAATACTATGAAGCAAATTGTAAGAAATGCAAGGGCCTTGGCAGAAGAATTGAGGAAGTACGGATTTAATTTAATTACAAACGGGACAGATACCCATTTGATGCTAGTAGATTTAAGGAACAAGAATATTTCGGGTGGAGATGCAGAGAAAATGTTGGAGAAGGCGGGAATTTTGGTAAATAGAAATTCTATTTTTATAGACAGAAAACCATATAATCCATCCGGAATAAGGCCGG
Organism: bacterium; assembly: GCA_021163745.1. Taxonomy (GTDB): domain Bacteria; phylum Patescibacteriota; class Minisyncoccia; order Portnoybacterales; family JAGGTM01; genus JAGGTM01. The sequence goes on along the minus strand of JAGGTM010000008.1, from coordinate 1,393 downwards.
GAACAGTGTCTGTAAGTTTTAGAAAAATGAAAGAGAAAGAGATGAGGAAAATTGCTAATTGGATTGCTGACATCATTGATAAAAAAAGGAATCCTACAGAGGTTAGAAAGGAAGTGGTAGAATTGTGCAAAAAATTTCCTTTACCGTATTGATGTAGAGTTTAAATCTCAAATCCCCCTAAACAATTTGCCTTATAAATTGTAAGGACAAGTAAATCTTAAATCTCCATCTTAATAAATCTCAAATCTCACCCAGCACCACTTTTGGAACAAAAGTGGTGCTGGGTGAAGGATTTCGGATTTCGCCACAGCCCTAAATTCTTTAGGGCTGGGTGCTCAAATTTCGGATTTTGATACGTTTGGGCGAGGTCTGCCCTTGCTCATTTTGTTCATTTGATTTTTAAAAATTTAGTAGTGAAATTGATGTAGAATTTATTTCATTGACAATTAATTACTAAAAGATATACTTAAAATATGGAAACAATAATTTTAAATAAAAAAGAATACCTCCAATTATTGAGAATGAAAAGAATGTTAGAAAAAATTTTGAACTCAAAAAGTGTAAGAAAAAAAAGGATTTCCGAAAAGGCCTTTGGTGTCTTAAAGGAAAGCTTTAGGGGGAAAAGCTCAGTTTTTTATGTATCTAAAATGAGGAAATCATGGAGATGAAAGATTATTTAATTGATTCTGATGTGCTTATTGATTACTTAAGAGGCGTTAAAAAAGCTTATAGTTTTTTATTAAAAGAAAATTTTAAAGGGAAACTTTGGATCAGTGTAATTAATGTGATGGAGATTTACTCAGGAAAAGATACTAAATCTCCAAAAAAAGAAAAAATCATTAATGAGTTTTTAAATAGTTTCAAGATTATTCCAATAAACAAGGAAATTGCAATTACAGCAGGCAAAATAAGACGAGATTATCAAAAGCCATTTGCAGATGCAATTATAGCCGCAAGTGCTCTTGCTTATAATTTATTTTTAGTAACGAGAAATAAAAAACATTTTGTGGAAATCAAGAATTTAAAAATAATTTCCCCTTATTGAGATTTATTCAATAAAACTTGAATTCTATTTAATTATTTTAACATTTCATAAAAAGCTCTAAACCCTGAATTCTAAATAAATTCAAATAATCAATATTTGGAACAAAATCTGAACTTAAAACCCAAAACTACAGCTCAAATCACAACCCAGCATCACTCTGGTCTATGGAGTCCAGAGTGGCGCTGGGCAAACCTGCCTTCCCAAATTTTACTTCGCAAAATTTGGGAGGGTCTCAAAATGATAATTAATGGCAAAGAATTATCTCAATATATAATTGGAAGATTAAGAAAAGAATTTAGTAATTTCAGGGAAATAAATTTAGCAATAATAGCAGTAGGGAATAATCCT
>JAGGTM010000020.1 GCA_021163745.1 bacterium | reverse complement strand
TTCCCTTTAACTTTTTCTCTTAAACTCTTTGCCAGCTTTTTTAATTCTTTATTTGCCTTTTTTATTTCTTTTGATTGAGTTAAAAGAATATCTCTTGCTATCAAAATCACTCCCATAGAAGAAAATAGAATAGATAACACTATAACCGCCCATACATTCAAAATAGAGACAGTAATTTCTTTTTTTAATTGATTAAACAAATTTAAAGACAGGATAACAGCTAAAACTAAGGCAGAAAGAGCAACTAATCTAAAAGTAGAACCAAATAAGTTTTCAGAAGAAAATTTATTTTTCATAAATAAACTCTAAAAAAGATTTTAAGCTTTTTTATAATTTTATCAGATTTAATTCATAAATCAAGAAAAGTTACGATGTTAAAGTTGGGCAATCGATTTTAAAGTGGACGAAGGTTTTGTCCCCGCCTAATCCAAAAAGCCGCCATCGTTTTTTAATCTTGTGCCAAAACCTATACAGCGCAGCGAAAGTCCGTTAAAAATCTTTTAAAAAATTTAATTTTTGTTATAATTTAAATGTTATGGAAAATAAAACGCATTATCCGCTTGTCAGAACAATTTATCTCTATTTATTTACACTCCTTGGCCTAGTGCTTTTGGTAATTGGCGGAGTTCGCTTTGTCGATATGGGATTAAAGGCTTTTGTTTTTACCAAAGCTGATGAGCGAGAAAGATTAATTTATAAAGCCCCGCCGATAGCGCCCATAGAAATAAAAAGATTGGAACAGGTTAAGGATTCTCAAAAAGAATTTTGTCTGTCTCAAGAAGACAAAGCCGCAATTGAGTTATGGTTAGCAGATTACAAAGAATGGAAAGAGAAGAAAGAAAAAATTGATCCTGTAACCGCCTCCCGTCACAGAAATGCCTCTTTAAACCTAGCAATGATTCTAATTGGCTTGCCACTATATCTTTATCATTGGAGAATTATTAAAAAAGAAACCAAAAACAAAGACAATCACTGACAATTATGAAACCCAGAAAAACTGACATAATTATCGTTAGTTTGATTTTACTTTACTTCGGAATAGGAATTTATCTTTATCCTCAAATGCCGGAGAAAATGGTTTCCCATTGGAATGCCAAAGGAGAGGTCGACGGTTATCTGTCTAAGTTCTGGGGATTGTTTTTAATACCGCTGCTCTCAATTGGCATTCTTCTGCTTTATCTGATTGTCCCGAAAATAGACCCTCTTAAAAAGAACATTGAAAAATTCAGGAGGTATTTTGACGGATTCATCATTTTGCTCCTTCTTTTCCTGTTTTATCTTTATATTTTGACGATTTTTTGGAACCTTGGATTAAAATTTGATATAGGCCAGGCAATAATGCCTGCTTTGTCAATACTTTTTTATTATTGCGGAATTCTATTAGAAAAAGCAAAAAGAAACTGGTTTATCGGAATCAGAACTCCGTGGACCCTAAGCAGTGACGAGGTTTGGGATAAAACTCATAAATTGGGCAGCAAATTATTTAAAATCGCCAGCCTATTTGTTTTATTGGGATTGTTTTTTAAAAAGTATGTTTTTTGGCTCGTTTTGGCTCCAATATTCGCTACCGTTGTTTATGTTATCACTTATTCCTACTTTGAGTATCAGAAGGTTAAAAAATCTAAAATTCGGGAAATTAAAAAATAAAAACAATGGACAAAAACAAGCATAAATATTATTGGCTGCAGGGCTTTTTGGGATTTTTAGGATTTCTCGGTTTTCAAGCTTTTACCTCTCACGACCCTTGGAGATTGTTTTTCTTCTGTTTCTTTACTTATTTTTCTTGGTTCCGCTATTTCAAGGAAGAGTTAAAGTATATAGGATTGATTGGAGCGGCAGGTTTAATCGTAGCTGTTTTGGGTATTTTAGGAATAATAGGAGTATAAAAGAAATACAGAAGAAAATAAACAAAAAAGTATAGTTTTTCACGAGCTTTCTATTTTTAAATCCTAATCTGACACAGCGCCGGAAAAAATCCTAAATAGAATAAATTATTAAGTTCAAGCAATAACCGTGGATAAAATTTCATTCAAACTTCTCCCTACCCCGCCTTATAATTTTAATCTGCAATGGAAATTTTACTCCTCACCAAAAGAGCCACAGCCAGAAATTTATAAAGACGGTATTTGGAAACGGGCTTTCAAAATTGGAGATAAATTAGTTGCGGTAAAGATTACTTCTATTGGCGCGATAGAAAAGCCGAAGTTGCGGATCAGCGTGTCCTCCAAACTAAATGCGAAAGAGAAAAGATACCTGTCGGACAAAATCGCGGATATCTTTAGATTGAGAGATAACCTCAGAGCATTGTATGATTTTATGGAACAAGATAGGATACTTCGCAAGATAAAGAAAGGACTCTACGGTCTAAGACCACCAGGAATCGGAGCGAATATATTTGAAGGAACAATCAGAGTAATAATCCAGCAACAGATTTCTTTGCAGGCTGCCTATGTCATGACTGGAACATTGGTCAGGAAATTTGGAGAAGAAATAGAAATTGATGGCGAATCGTACTACGACTTTCCTTCACCCCAAGTATTGGCAAATATCAATGAAACTGAATTGAGAAAGTGCAAGTTATCCCGTCAGAAAGTCAGATACATTAGAGAATTTGCGCTGAAAGTTGTCGATGGATACGATTTGGAGAAAATCAAAAAAATGAACAACGAGGAAGCAATTGAAGAATTGATGAAATTTAAGGGAATTGGAAGATGGACCGCTGAGCTAATATTGATAACAACATTGGAAAGAATGAATCTCTGTGTTCCCGATGATCTCGGAGCCAGAAAAGCGATTTCATATTTCTACTTTGACGGAAAACTTCAATCCGGAGATATAGTTAGAAAATTTACGGAAAGGTGGAATAAATTTAGGGGATGGATAATTTATTATCTAATTTGTGCTTACAATATGGAAAATAAAAAAAGAAAAAGAAATTGAATTATGAAAAAACAAAAATTATATGAAAAAGGATTAGAGAATTATCCGAAGACAACAGTTGTTTTAACAAATGTTTTGTTATTGCTTTGGTTTGGATTCGCTGCTTACGGCATGTCTGCATTGAAATTTGAGGGATTGCCGATAATTTCCATTATTTATCTACTATTTGTCATTATAATGCTAGGATTCATTTTAAGGAAAAATTTATGCACGCATTGTTATTACTACAATAAGTTATGTGGCATGGGCTGGGGTAAATTGAGCTCGTGTTTATTCAAAGAAAAATCGGGCAATTACAAACTTGGGATGAAACTCGCTGGCTTAACTTGGGGTTTATTGACGATTATCCCAATCGTTGCCATTCCCATTGCGATGTTTTTGCACCGGGAATTTTTAGTGTCCGGGGGAATAAGTTTAACTGCCTTCCTGACAATAATGGCAGTAAATCAATTCGTGAGAAAAAAGGAATGCGTACAGTGTAAGATGAAGCATATCTGCAAAGCAAGCGCGGCTAAGTGATAAGCACGAAAGCAAAATTTCAAAAATTAATAGAAATCCTATCAAAGAAATACGAAATTAACGGGCAATGGAATAGATGTATCCTATTTAAAACATTTATCAGTATGTCTCTTCTCAGCAAACATACTGAAAAAATTTGAAAACTACCACCGAAAGATTTGACGAGAGATTAACAACATTGGAGATGTAACAAAGACAAGTGCAAAAGAAATTGAAAAAGCTATAAAACCAGCGGCCTAAAATCAAACCAAAACCACCTAAAATCAAACCAGAACCAGAAGAATTAAAAATATCTCCACTCCAAAGATTTAGTTAAAATACAATCCCAATCCGTTCTTCGAACGGACGAATCAGGATGAAAAGCCAAAAAATATTGAATCTTCCCTGTGACGAGATAAAAAATAGCTCCAAACAAAAGGAGCTAAACCGAAAACTGGAAATGTCTTTTAATGGCGATTTAAGAAAGAATAAGCTCTGTCTATTAATGTTTATTTTTTAGAATAATGAAAGATTAAGAATAACCAATAAAAGAGACGATTATAAAGCTAGAATTTGAAATATGCCGCCAGCACAAAAAACTAAAGGAAGTTAAATTCTTCGAGTGC